>DASXQN010000392.1:0-13847 GCA_036507155.1 Anaerolineales bacterium | reverse complement strand
CGGTGCGCGCGTCCAGCAGGTACAGGTCGCTCTCGGTGGCGGCCATGCGGCTGATCTCGATCCCGAGCCGGTTGCTGAAGGCCGGCGTGAATTGCAGACGGGCGATCCCGAGCAGCGCGTCCAGATGCGATTCCGCTTCGTGACGCAGCGCGGTAGTCTCGCCGGTTTCGCGATAGGACTCGGCGCGTTCCACGTATAAAAGCACGGACTGCCAGGCATCCCGCTGCATGACCGGATCACTCAGGCTGACGGCCTGGCCGCGCGCGTTCTGGGCCTGCTGTAGATAGTTTTCATACTGCACGCTGCGGCCGTAGCGCAGGTACACCACACTTGCCACCGTCACGACGATCAGCGGGATCAACAGCGCGATAAAGGTCATCACATACGGTGGCAGCGCGAGCGCTTCGCCGGACTCGTTGCCCGGCAGCAGCCTCGGCAGGAACCGCTGCAGCGACTGGTTCATTCGGTCAGTGCCGCGCCGCCACGCCTGCATCCCGCCGACCACCGCCTTGGCGGCATGCGCCGCTGGCGTCATGCCAGTGGCGCCTTTGGCGCCACGCACGGGCGGCACGACGCCGCCCGGCTGACGCGTTCGCGCGGAGGGCACGGCCCTCGACGCGGGCGTTGCAGCCGTTGTGATCGTCACCGGCTCCGCAGGCGCGGACTGCTCGGTGATTAATGGCTCTGGTGTGGCGGCCTTGGATTTGGCACGCGGGATGGAAGCGGGGAAATCGTTCGCGGTCTTTGTCGGTCGCGCGTTCCCCTCTCCATCCGTACTCGGATGGAGAGGGGCCGCGATCGCGTACGCGGCCGAAGGCGAGGGCCCCGCCTCCGCAACGGGCACCACGTCCAGGTCCGTTTGAGGCGGCGCGTCCGGTTCGAGTTCGTCGATCGCCGGCGTGCGCACCATGCGCAGCGCGCCGGGTCCCGGGGTGACCTGGAACAGCACCGCGTTCAGGTCTTCGCCGGTGAGTGTCAAGAGCCGCCGGCGCGTGGCCTCGAGCGATGCGGGCGAGTTCTCCGCCAACGTGGATTCCCACGCAGCCGGCACCTTGCCCGTCAGCAGAATCCGGTCGTTGACTTGAAGGGTGGTCTGGGTGAAATAGTGGGGGGAGGTGTTGCTGACGCCCAGGCCCTTGCCCGACAGGCCGGGTTCGTGGACGTGGCGTGCGTCCGAGCCCAGCAGAAATACGTGCATGGGTCCGCTCAACAAAAACGTGCATTGCGTCGTCGCGCCCTCACGCAGCACGGCCAGCGTAAGCCAGCCCACTGCGTATTGTCCGCGCGCGCTGGTGGACATGTTGCGCTCCACGAGCGCGGTATTCACCACGCCGGCCGCGGTGCGCAGCGCGGAGGTCAGCGGCCCCGGCGACTTATAAAACTGCGCGGCCGCGTCCTCGACGAGCTGTTTGTACTCCGCGCTGGAGAAGCTGGCATTGCCGGCCAGCAATAAGTACAACACCAGGCGGTCCTGCTCGCGGCCGCGCGCGGTCTTGCGAGGCGGCATGACCGCCAGCAGCCCCGGCAATCCGTCGGGTTCCTGTGAGTCGATTCGATAAAGAGGGGAAAGAGTCAGGTCGAGTGACACGGGCGTGACTGCAATTGCAATGCGGCTTCATTATACTGGTAAAATCTTGCAGGCACATCGCTCGAGCCGCGTGACGGCATCCCCTCCCTTCTGGAACAACATGGATTTCATCCTGCACAAAGATTTTTCATCGCTAGAGTCCGAGGCATGGAACGCGCTGCTGTCAGAGAGCATCACGAACGTCCCCTTCCTCCGTCACGAATACCTGCGGAACTGGTGGCAGACGCGCGGCGGCGGCGAGTGGGAGTCGCCCGAGCTGGTGCTCGTCTCTGCCAGCGACAACGGCCGGCTGATCGGCATCGCACCGCTGTTTGTGGCTGAGCACGATACCTCGGCTGCGCTCGGTACAGGCGGTGCCCGCGCGCTCATGCTGGTGGGCAGCATTGAGATCTCGGATTATCTGGACCTGATCGTGCGCGAAGTGGACCTGCCGCGCTTTTTAGCCGGACTGCTGGACTTCGTGCTCTCGTCCGGCCCCTCAGCCGGGTCGGGCCTCGATTGGTGGAACCTGCCCGATTCGACTCCCACGCTGGCGACGCTGCGGGCGGAAGCCGGGCGGCGCGGCTGGAACTACGCACAGGAGATCTATCGCCCCACGCCCACCATCGTCCTCAACGGCGGTTATGAAGCCTACTTGGCCGGGCTCGAAAAGAAGCAGCGACACGAGATGCGCCGTAAAGTCCGTCGGGCGGAGGAACGCGGCGCGCGCTGGTATCTGGCAGGCGAGGGGGCCAATCTCGAGGCGGAGATCGAGGCGTTCCTCACTTTAATGGAGGACGATCAGAATAAGGCAAACTTCCTGAGACCGGCCATGCGCGCGCAGATGCGCCTGTGCATGCGGGCCGCGCACGAAAACGGCTGGCTGTGGTTGGCCTTCCTGGAGATCGACGGGCGCAAGGCGGCAGCGGCCCTCAACTTCGATTATCAAAACAGGCTGTGGGGCTATAACTCGGGCGTCGATTCCAGCTTTCTGGAACTATCGCCGGGCTGGGTGTTGCTCACCTACACACTGCAATGGGCGGCCGAACATGGCCGGGCCGAGTTCGATTTCATGCGCGGCGACGAGGAATACAAGTACCGCTTCGGCGCGCTGAACCGGCATGTCATGCGGGCAAAGGTGGTACGAGAGTCGTAATACAGCTGGCCTCAGTCCTGCTCCGCGACCCGTATTGTCTTTCCGAAGTGAGCAATTCAAACGCGAATTGCGCGAAAAGAGCGAATCTCATTCCATTCTATTCGCGTAATTCGCCCCATTCGCGACATTCGCGTTAAGCCTTTCAGATCGGGGGAATCCAGCACGTCAACCGCATTAATGACCAATCGAAGCGGTGAAAATATCCACATTAGACTGCAATTTACCTGCAATTTCATGCCATGGCGCGGCGCGCGGGTCGAACTTATAATCATGCTATACTGATGAACATGCAGCCGCCACGCGAGTATTGGCCACGCTGGGCCGAACTGCTGAAACGTTTTCAACTCAATCAATTTGCCGCCTGGTTGCTCGAAGCAGGAGGGCCTCTTGCCCTGCTCAGCGCCCAGGCGCTTTATTTTGGCCGCGCATTTGTGGGCACAGGGCAACTCGATGCGCTGGCGCACACCCTTGAGGACGACTCGGAAGTGCGCGCCTTTGCGGCCTACCTGCACACACGCGAATGATCGAACTCATCGTCATCGCCGCCGCCGGCTTCCTTCTGCTCTTATTTACATTTCTGCGACGCAAAACACCCGCAAGATTGCGCCCGATCCCCGCGCTCACGCGTTTGTATCGCGTCATCGGCCTGAGCGTGGAAGACGGGACGCGCCTGCACGCCTCGCTGGGCCGCGGCAGCCTGCTCAATCCGCGCAGCGGGGCCACATTGGCGGCATTGTCAATGCTGCGCTACCTGGCCGAGCGCACCTCCGTCAGCGACGAACCTCCGGTGGCCACCTCCGGCGATCCTGTCCTCAGCCTGCTGACGCAGGATACGCTGAAAGCCGGCTATGAAGCCTCCGGTGGCGGGGACCTGTATCTACCTACCACCGGCCGGTTGAGCGGCCTGACCCCGTTCTCGTACGCCGCGGGCGCGATGTCCGTGGTGCGCGATGAGAACGTCTCCGCGAATGTGCTGATGGGCAACTTCGGCGCCGAGGTGGCGCTGCTGGTCGAGTCGGCGGAGCGCGTCGATGTGCCGACGCTCGGCGGATCGGACGACTTGAGCGCGCAGGCGATCCTGTACGCGGCCGCGCAAGAGCCTTTGATCGGCGAGGAATTGTTCGCGGCCAGCGCGTACCTGGATGCCGGCCCTGCTCACACGGCCAGCCTGTCCGTGCAGGATGTGCTGCGCTGGACATTGATCGTGATCCTGTTGGCTGGAGCGGTGCTCAAACTCGCGGGGATGTTCTAATGCGTGTTCTCACTGCTGCCATTGCCGTGGCGATCGGCTTGCTCGTTCTGGCGGGTTACTTCGTCCCCGCGCTGGCCGGAATCCAGAGCATGCTGCTCGGCTGGGCGATGATCCTGGCCGGCGCCGCCGCGCTGCTGGGAGTCTTTAACCTCATTTCAGTGCACGGCGAAAAATTCCTGCGCCGCGAAAAGGGCACGCTCTACAGCGCTCTCTTGATCGTCTCATTATTCGCCACCTTCATCTTTGCGCTGTTCCTGCGCCCCGATCACGCGGCCATTCAATTGCTGGTCAACGGGATCATCCTTCCGTCCGAGGCCGCCCTGATGGGCATCCTGACCGTCACGCTCTTGTACGCGGCGATCCGCTTGCTGCGTCAGCGCGTGGATGTGATGAGTGTTGTCTTTCTCGCCACCGTGCTCTTGATCCTGCTGGGCTCGGCCACGCTGCTGCCGTTCGGTGAAGTCCCGCTCTTCGGCAACATTCTGCGCCCGTGGGTGAACAACGTCCTATCGGTTGGCGGCGCGCGCGGCATCCTGATCGGCGTCGCCCTCGGCACGCTCACGACCGGTCTGCGCGTCCTGTTCGCGATCGATCGTCCGTACGGGGGCAAGTAATGGCTGACATCCGCTGTCCCACCTGCGGGACGATGAACTCCTCCGATCAGGAGTTGTGCCAGAACTGTCACGGCCGGCTCGACGACAAAGAGGTCCCGCTCCAGCCCGGCCAGATCCCCACCCAAAAAGGCACGGCCGAGCTCGAGCCGATCCTGCCTCAATGGTTGCGCGACGCGCGCAGCCAGGCTCGTCAGTCGGCGCAGGAAGAAGCTGAGAACGCGGAGAGTCAGGCCCAGAGCAAAGCTGATCAACCCGTGGACCTGCTCGCCGGTTTGCAAGCCCAGGGCGGCGATGATGACGAGGAGGTTCCCGCGTGGCTTGGCAGCATCACCGGTAAATCAGGCAAAGGCAAAAAGGGCTCGTCGGACGAGTCGACCGAGGTGCGTTGGGTTGAATTGGGTGGCGGGACGGAGGACCTCGGCGCAAAGCCGGGCGCCAGCATCGCGGCGGGGCAGGTGCCCACGCCCTCCTCTGGAGAAAATGAACTGCCGCCCTGGCTGGCGAACAGCAATGCCAGTGAGACGAGCTCAGTGGAGGACTCGCCCGGTGACTGGCTGCAGGGCTTGGGGACGAACATCCCGACTGCCGATCCGCCCGCACCAAGCTCCTCGCCATTCACCGATGCGCCCGCTCCCGCGGCCGATGCGCCTTTCAACGCTGTTCCGTTCTCAGGCTTTGAAAGTGCTGCGACGGATGATTCCGCCGATTGGATGAACAAGCCCAGTGTCGAGCAATCGCCTGCGGTGCGCAGACCTGAAGGTTTTGCGCCGCTCGAGGAGGGTCTGCCTGACTGGTTGAAGAGCCCGGATGGCGGCCCCGGGCCGAGCAAGCCGCCGGGTACCGGCCAATTGCCGGATTGGCTGAAGAATGCGAATGCACCGGAGGCGGAGGCCGAGATCGAATATCCGCCGGCAGCTTCCGAACCCGAGAGCCCGGACTGGCTGAGGAATATGGAAACCGAGGCATCCTCTGCACCCGCGCCGTTCGCGTCTGAAATGCCGGCCAACGTGCAAAGCGAACCGGACCTGCCGGCGACCGATATGCCGGACTGGTTGAAGAGCATGCAATCCGAATCTTCAGCTGCGTTTCCGCCGCCGGAGACCGCGCCTCTCAGCAGCGATCTCACCGACGATGCATCGGATTGGATGCAGAATCTCAGCAAAATAGAACCAGCCGATTCGTCCGCGGTCTTCACACGCAGCGAGCCGGCCTTCAGTCAAGCGTCCGAGCCGCCGTTGGCCGCGTTCACGCCCGAGGGCGGGGAGAACGCGTTTTCAAAAGAGAGTCTGTCCAAAGGCGATCTCGACGCGCTTTTCACCGACATGCCGGACTGGCTGGCCGCGACCGGCGCGGACGAGCCCGGCCCGTCTCCCGTCGCAGAGAATCTGAACGTCATTGCTCCGGGAAGTCTGCCCTCATGGGTGGAGGCCATGCGGCCGATCGAGTCGTCGATCGCGCAGGGCGGTACCGTGGGCGATCAATCGCTCGAGACGCGCGGTCCGTTGGCCGGATTGCACGGCGTACTGCCGGCCGTCCCGTTCCTGGGCCCATCGAGCAAACCCAAGGCATACTCGATCAAGCTGATCGCGAGTGACGAACAGAGGGCGCATGCCGCGCTGCTCGAAGAGGTGCTCGCCGTCGAGACCACGCCCGCGCCGATCACCTCGCTTGGACGCGTGGCTTCGCAACGAATTCTGCGTTGGGCGATCGCGGCTTTGCTGTTGATGGTGCTCGCCGGCGCGGCTCTTGGAGGCACTCAGCTCTTTCCGGTACCGGTGAGCACGAACATCAACGACCAGGTCCAGCGCGGACTCGAAGCGGTCTGGGCGGTGCCCGAGAATTCGGCCGTGCTGGTGGTCTTCGATTACCAGCCGGCGCTGGCCGGAGAAATGGAAACGCTCGCAGCGCCTCTGCTGGACCAGATGATCCTGTTGAAGCATCCGCGTCTGACGCTGGTGTCCACGTCGCCGGCGGGCGCCACGCTGGCCGAGCGGCTCTTCACCGGACCGTTGGCCGGTCACGACTACCAGCGCGGGATCCAGTACTTGAACCTGGGTTATCTGCCCGGCGGATCGAGCGGTGTGCGCGCCTTCGCGCAGGACCCGGCCGTGACGATGCCCTTCGCCTTTGACGGGTCGCCCGCCTGGGCATCGCCGCCTCTGCAGGACGTGCAAGCGCTCGCGCATTTTTCAGCCGTCATCATTCTGACGGATAACGCCGATACCGGCCGGGCCTGGATCGAGCAAGCCGGTCCGTTCCGCGGCGCCTCGCCGCTGGTGATCGCGGCCAGCGCGCAGGCGGGACCGTTGCTGCGGCCATACTTTGAATCAGGGCAGATCAACGGACTGTTAAGCGGTCTGTATGATTCGGCCGTCATCGAACAGATCAACGCCGGGCGTCCTGGCACCGCGCGCCGCTACTGGGACGCGTACAACTTGGGACTGCTGTTCGCGTTGGTCTCGATCCTCGGCGGCGGCATGTTGAGCCTGTTCGCGGGTCTGCGCGCACGCGCCGAGGCCAGGGCGGGCTAAATGTCACCGGACCTGATCACCGGGAGCCTCGGTTTTCTCTTCACCGTCCTGATCTTCAGCTATTTAATTGGGGACAATCCGCTCTTCCGCATCGTGACGTACATCTTCGTGGGCGTGGCCGCCGGTTATTTCGCGGCGGTGGCGTTCTGGCAGGTGCTGTGGCCCGAGTTGTTCCATCCGCTGTTCTATGAAAGCGGCCCTCAAAACGTGTGGTTATCCGTGCCGCTGATATTGATCGGCTTGATGTTGATGAAGGCTTCGCCGCGTACCACGCAATTCGGCGCGCCGAGCATGGCTTTCCTGACGGGCGTGGCCGCGGCGGTGGCGATCGGCGGCGCGGTGATCGGCACGCTGTCTCCGCAGGCCCTTGCAACGGTCAATGCCTTCGACCTGCGCAGCAGCGCCAACCCGATCCAGACCATGTTCAACAGCGGACTGATCCTGCTGGGAGTGGTCAGCACGCTGGCCTACTTCCACTTCGGCGGGCGCGCGTCGGATGACGGCTCGATCCGCCGCTTCGCGCCGATCGAATGGATCGCCTGGATCGGGCGCATCTTCATCGCCATCACGCTGGGCGCGTTGTTCGCGGGCGTGTACAGCGCCGCGCTGACCGCGCTGGTGGAACGGCTTTTCGCGCTGTGGGATTTTATTGGATCGTTCATTTGACATCATCCTCTTCATTACGGAGTGCGGACTTTAGTCCGCCTGCGAAGAGCAGACTGAAGCCCGCACTCCGAACATAAATCATGCCTACCTCACTGGTTGACGGCGACTCTTTACTTGCGGTGGATATCGGCGCGGCCAACACGCGCGCCGTGCTCTTCGACGTCGTCGAGGGCCAATATCGCTTCCTGGCCGCGGGCACCGCGCCCTCGACTGTGGAGGCGCCGTACAAGGACGCCAGCGAGGGCGTGCGCAACGCCATCGATCAACTGCAGTCCACCACCGGTCGCAGCCTGCTGGACGACAGCCGCGGATTGATCTCACCCACCCAGCCCAACGGCGCGGGCATTGACGTGTTCGTGGCGACCATGTCCGGAGGGCCGACGTTGAAGGCGGTCGTGGTCGGCTTGCTGGCAGACGTCTCGCTGGCCAGCGCGCGCCGCCTCACCGAAACGATCTACGCGCGCATCGTGGACAGCATCGGCTTGAGCGATCACCGCCGCCCCGATGAGCTGATCGATTCGCTCCTGCGCCAGCGTCCCGATGTGGTCATCGTCACCGGCGGCACCGACGGCGGGGCCTCGCGCTCGATCCAGAAGATCCTCGAGCCGGTGGGGCTGGCCAGCTATCTCATGCCGCAGGAAAAACGGCCGGCCGTGTTGTTTGCGGGGAACCAAAAGATGCAGGACGAGGTGCGCAGTCTGCTGGGCACGCTGGCTTCGGCGCTGCACTTCAGCCCGAACGTGCGCCCCTCGCTGGAGACCGAAGACCTGGATCCCGCGGCACGCGAGCTGGCGCGTCTGTTCGTTGAGATCCGCAAGCATCAGATCAAGGGCGTCGACACGATCGACTTGTGGACCAACGGCCATTTCCTGCCCACAGGGTATGCCGCCGGCCGCATGATGCGCTTTCTCAGCAAAGTGTATGGCACGTCCAAAGGAATCCTGAGCGTGGACCTGGGCGGCTCGGCCGCGGTGATCGCCGCGGGCTTCAAAGGCAAGTCCACCCTGGGCGTGTATCCGCAATTCGCGCTGGGTGAGAATCTGCCCGGCCTGTTGAACTACACCACCCTCGAAGACATCCTGCGTTGGTCCGCGGTGGATATCTCGCCCGGAGTGCTGCGCGACTATCTTTATCAAAAGGCGCTGCATCCCTCCAGCATCCCGGCCACAAAAGAAGACCAGGCCATCGCGCATGCGGTGGCGCGGCAAGCCTTGTATCTGTCGATGCAAGCCGCCAAACGCGAGTTCCCGCGTTACGCCGCCATCCTCAAAGCCGGCCTGACGCCGCTCTTTGAACCGATCCTGGCGGGCGGAGGCGCATTGGCCAACGCGCCGTCGCCGGGACAGAGTCTGCTGCTGTTGCTGGACGCGATCCAGCCGGTGGGCGTGACCACGGTGATCCTGGACCAGAACAACCTGCTGCCTCTGCTGGGTGCAGCGGCCAGCCGCAACAATCTGCTGCCCGTGCAGGTGCTTGAATCAGGCGCGTTCATGAGTCTCGGGACGGTCGTCTCACCGGTCGTCACCGCGAACTACGGCTCGCAGATCTTGCGCGCCCGCATGTTGTATGAAGACGGGACCGAGGCGCGCGCCGACCTCAAGTTTGGCAATATCGAGATCCTGCCGCTGCAAGCCGGTCAGGCCGCGCGCCTGAACCTGCAACCGGCCAGCCGCGCGGACCTGGGCTTCGGTCCCGGCCGGGGCGGGACGATCCCCGTCAGCGGCGGTGCGCTGGGCGTCGTATTCGATGGCCGCGGCCGTCCGCTCAACCTGCCCGAGGACGCGGGCCGCCGACGCGAACTGATCAAGAAGTGGAACTGGACGCTCGGAGGCTGACCTGATGCTTGCGCCTGTGCTTCACATCCTGGCCCTTACCAACATTGTGCGTGAACGCGCCTTGCCCGTTCCCGGAAAAGTAAGCGCCCGCCTGCAGCAAAAGGTCAGCGCCACGGACGTGGTGGCGGAGGCTAGTTGGGCGCGCGAACACGCGTTGATCGACGTGGCGCGCATCCTGCACCTGTCGCCCAGCGCGGCCGATAAGCTGATCAAATGCAAGGTCGGCGATAAACTGGCCGCGGGCACGGTGGTGGCTGTGGGGCGCGGACTCATCCCCCGGTCCGTGCGGGCGCCGAAAGAGGGCCGCGTGGTCGCCGCCGGCGGCGGCGAGGTCCTGCTTGAAGTGGGCGAATCCACCGTCCATCTGCGCGCCGGCATCCCGGGCACGGTTGTGCAGATCCTGCCCGAGCGCGGCGTCGTCATTCAGACGGCCGGAGCGTTGATCCAGGGTGTGTGGGGCAACGGGCGCATCGATACCGGCCTAATGGTGAACCTGGCCGAGAAGGCGGACGGCGTGTTGGCGGCCGGCCGCCTCGACCCGAGCCTGCGCGGCTCCGTCATTTTGGGCGGACAGGTGAAGGATGCCGAGACGCTTGAAGCCGCGGCAGAGCTGCCGGTGCGCGGTCTGATCCTTTCGAGCCTGTATCCCTCGCTGCTGGCGGTGGCGCGCGAGATGCGATATCCGATCGTCGTCACCGATGGCTTCGGTTCGCTGCCGATGAACTCCGCGGCATGGAAGTTGTTGAGCACGAATGCCAAGCGCGAAGTGACGTTGAACGCGGAACCCTACGATCGTTACAGCGGCGCGCGGCCGGAGATCATCATCGCGCTGCCGGTTTCACAGGAACCCGCTGCGCCGAATGAAGTGGAGGTCTTTGCACCAGGACAAACCGTGCGGCTGCGTCGTCCTCCGTCACTGGGCGCGATCGGTACATTGGTGTATTTGAATCCCGGCTCGACCCTCTTAACCAGCGGACTGCGGGCTCCAACAGCGGTGGTCAAAATTGAGACTGGTGAATCGGTCATTGTTCCCCTGGTAAACCTCGAAGTTGTGGGATAATATGATTATGTCATTGCGAGGAGCGGAGCGACGAAGCAATCTCCTGATTATCGTAAATGAGGAGATTGCTTCGCCACTCGCTTTGGTCGGGCTCGCAATGACATTCAAACAGAGGAGAGTGATCCATGTTCGAAGGCGATGAATCAAACTTTGACGCTGCCCCGCCCGAAGAGTCAAGCAATCGGACGTTTCTGATCGCGGCCGGCATCCTTGGCGGCATTGTTCTGCTTTCGATCGCCTGCCTGGCCGGGTATGCACTGTTGATCCTGCCGAACCAGCGCGCGCAACAGCAGGAAGCCGCCAACGCGCAGTCTACACAAAATGCACAGATCGCCGGCGCATTGACCGCCACATTCCAGGCGCAGATCCTGCCGACCGAGACGCTGGCGCCCACGAATACGCCGGTCATTGCGCAGGCCAGCGCGACCGCCACACAGCCCACGTTCACGCCCGACCCTGCAACGGCCACCGTCGCCGCCGCGTTGACCCAGGCTGCACAAGCGCAGTTGACCGTTGTAGCCACGTCGACCGCGCTGCCGGGCACCGGTTTTGCGGATGAGTACGGCGCGCCGGGTCTGGTCGTGATGGCGCTGGCACTGATGGTGGTCATCTTCCTGGCACGGCGATTAAGAGTTGCGCCGGCCACCAATCGATAGAAGTTTCGTTCTTAAATGCAACGGGACGGCAGTAAATCTGCCGTCCCGTTTTTGTTGTAAAGTTGTTGCGGTCGATTGTCGCCGGCTTTTTCCCTGTTTTAGTAAGACCCTCGCCGAGCAGAGAGTGCAAATAGATTCGATGCGGAGATGAGGCTCTAGCCCTGCGCTTCGGCAGGCTCACCGCGGCGTATTGGATAAATAAACGGGACAGCAGTTCACTGCTGTCCCGTTTTTATTGTCAGCGTATCAGCCTGGCTCCGCTGACGTGTGCTCGACTCGCGCAGCGTGCTAGCCGGTGATCTCAGATACCACCGTCTTCAATCCAATAGTGATCGGATGTTCGGGGTACTTCAGCGAAAAGATACCTGAGGAGGCCAGCGTCATCATTTCATCCGCGTGCGGGAGGACTGCCGCGACGTGTACATTGTAGGTCTGTTCGACACGCTTGCGCACATCATCGAAGTCAAACGCCGAAGGCGTCTTATTGACCAGCATCAGCATTTTGGGCACATCCAGCTTGCGGGCCACGTCCACCGTCACTGCGGTACCTTGATAGTCCTGTTGATCCGGACGCATGATCACGACCAGCGCGTCCGAGATGGCGATCGAGAGCAGTGTTTCCTCGTTCAGGCCCGGATGTGTATCGATCATCAGGTAATCCAATCCCAACTGCGAGACCACATCGCGGAAGCCGTCATTGAGCAAACCGACATCATAGCCTTCGCGCAGAATTCGAGCAATCTCGCCGGCCTTGATGCTGGATGGGATCAGAAAGACCTGACCCTTGACCTGGATATTGAGGTGGCTGGTCACATCGTGTGCCGCATCCTTGATTCCGCACTTGCCCCACAGATAGTCGTTGAGCGAGTGCACCATGTCGGATTCGTCCAGATTGAACAGGATATGAATTCCCGGGGATTGGATATCTGTGTCTACAACGCCGACGCGGGCTCCCCCGATCGCTAACAAAGATGCAAGGTTGGCAGTTGTGTTGGACTTCCCCGTCCCGCCACGAAATGAATGAACAGAAACAATCTTGGACATCTTTCCTCTCCCTTTGCAGGATGGTCTCCGATGGTCGCGCTCGAGTAGATTATAGTCGAACTGAGTCCAGAATCAAATCCCCCTGTCCCCCGGGCATTTTATGTTATATTCACCCGCAAACGCCGCCAGCATGCCACTCCCCTTTCCCGCGACCCCTTTTCTCACATCCCGGCAACCAATATTACGGAATGCGCTTTCATGACAGCACGGCCTGCTGCCAGTGATGAAATCCTGATCCGGCAATTCAAAGACGGCGATCGAAACGCCTTCGACGGGCTCTATCAGCGTTATCTTCCCGCTGTTTATCGCCGCGTGCGGTTCGTAATTCCGGAAGCGGACGTGGAGGATGTCACGCAGGAGGTCTTCATCGCGGCGGTTAGATCCCTGCCTTCGTTTCGCGGGGAAGCGCAGTTCGGCACCTGGCTCCGGACCTTAACAAATAACAAGGTGGCCGAATACTACCGCAAACGGAATCGGAAACAGGAGGCCCCTGAAAGTCCCCTGCTCGACGATCTCCGTCAGCCTTCCGAGGGGAACGCGGCCAAAATTATGGAAGATCGCATCATCCTGCGCGCGGCGCTTCGCCGGATCTCACAACAACATCGCGAGGTGATCCTGCTCCGTTTTGCGGAGGGAATGCAATTCAATGAAATCGCGGTGTTGATGGGACAGAATCTCGAGGCCACCAAATCTCTATTCCGCCGTGCCATCGCCGCTTTGCGTACGCATCTGGATGAAAGACAATGACCTCATCGAACAAGAAACCCCAAAACCCGGATGACCTGCTGGCGGAATTTGCCGACCGCGTGCTGGAAGAAGAGGCAGCGGTCCCGGCCGCTGCCGCGGATCCTGAAGTGCGCAGCCTGCTGGCAACGGTCCAGCGCCTCGGCCGCGTGGCGCGGGCGGAAGACCCGGATCAGAAGACCGTCGGTCGCATGCAGGCGGACCTGAAGCAGCGGCTGAGCCGGTCAAGATCCGACACCGGTCATGCCTGGCAGTCTCAACAGACCCGCCAGCGGTTAAGCCTGACATTCGCGTCGGTGGCGGTCTTCGCAGTCATCCTGCTCGCAATTCCCATCCTGCTATCCGGCAATGGTGGCACGGAGGCGACAGCGGGAATTCAAACACAGGGCGCGCTCGTGCTGGTTGGCATTGGATGTATGATCGCCATGGTCTTCTGGCTGCGACGCCGTAAATAGGGCATTATTCGAAGCTCCAGATTGAATCAAACTGGTTAGAAGGAGGCTCAAAAGCGACCGACGGATTTTCTGTACAATTGGCGAGACCTACTCGTGATGTTTCACTTACTTTCAGAAGGAGAAAAATATGAAGAATTCAAGAACCAATTGGGGACGCGTACTGTTCGCCGTCATGGCGTTGACGGTCGTATTGTCCGTCGTGCTCTCTGCGTGCGCACCGGCCCAGGGCCTGGAAGGCGCGGGTGGTGGCGGTGGTGGTGGTAATGG
>DASXQN010000391.1:0-3414 GCA_036507155.1 Anaerolineales bacterium | reverse complement strand
AACCCAAGCGCGCGGCCGTGCTCATCCGCGATCAGCGCGTGCGTCTTGCTGCCACCCGCGTCTATGCCGAGAAAGCAGCGTCTGCTCATGCATTGCCCGTGACCGGAGCAAAATTGTGCGCAGTTGGGTGAGAGTCAATCAAGGCGGTGGATTCCTAAGAACGTGTGAACGTTATCGCCAGAACTGCGGCAAATATTCCTTGTACGCGATCAAATATTCATCCAGGACCTGATTCGCGACGTGCATGTCGGTGATGACCGGATCCAACAGCAGGCACTGCAGCGCCTTCTGACGCGAGCCTTCCACCGCTGCGTCCACACAAAGTTGAGCGACCGTGGTCTCGCGGCGGCACAACTCGGCGATCGGTACGGGCAGCGGACCGACCTGGACCGGATGAATGCCTGCGCCGTCCACGAAGACGGGAGTCTCCACGGTAGCGCCCAGCGGCAGGTTTTCGATCTGGCCAGTATTCGGCAGGTTCGCGGCCAGGTGATAGTGGCTGCCTGCGCAGCTTATATTCTCGATGAACTCCAGCGCGCCCTCCGAGTCGGTTTCGAGAAGCGCTTCGATCGTCATGTTGCCGAGTCCCATCTCGTTGAGGCGGTCCAGCTCGAAGTCACGCACTGACGCCATCAAATCCCAATCATATAGCCGGATCACATATTGTTCCCACGGTTTGGTCTGCTGGTCGCTGAGCCAGGGCAGGTATTCGCACAAGTGCGTGTCGCCCGGCACAGGGAACAGGCCGAAGGTCTCGAAGACCTCCCTCGTAAGCGGCTCGAATTGCGGGTCGAGCTCGAGGAACCGCTTCCGAAACAGCGGATACAGGTCTTCGCCGGTGCGTCTGTCGTGGATGGAAAGGATCCAGGTAAAGTGATTCAGGCCCGCGGCGCGGATCTCGATCAGCGGGACGATCTGCCGCTTGACATGGTCCTGGGCGGCATACTGGTCGACGGCCGCGTGCATGCCGGTCAGCTCGGGCGGCACCTCGATGCCGTACTCTTTGGCCAGCGCAACGCCGACCATGCCGTAGCCCGCGTAGATCTGATGACACAGGCCCACCGCCTTGATCCGGCTGTGACGATTGATCGCATCACAGACCCGCACCATCGGGTTGGTAAAATTGATGAACCAGGCGTCCGGGCAGGCCTGTTCCATGTCATGCGCGATCTCCATCATCGGGCCGATGTTGCGGGCCGCGTGCGCGAAACCGCCCGGACCGCCGTTCTCGGCATAAGGCTGGCGGACGCCGTACTTGAGCGGGATCTCAAAGTCGCTGCGCCACAGGCCCTCGCGCGCACCAACCTCGATGGCCGAAACGACGAACTGCGCGCCGTCGAGCGCCGGCTTGTGATGCGTATGCGCCTGGATGGTAAACCCGGACCTCCATTCGGCGTTCAAACGATCCGCCAGGCGATGCACGATATCCAGGCTGGACTGGTTTCGATCTACAAGCGCCAGCGTGGAGCCGCGCAGTTTTTCCGAGCGCAGGATGGCGGAGAGGGTGTTCTCGCCAAATTGGGCGCTGCCCGCGCCGATCACGGTGATCTTGGTCATTTGCATTCACCTTTAATCGCACGAAATGAAAATTGGGCCAAGGATTGCATGGTGAGGCCAAGTATACACTCGTCAGGTTCGACGATTGCGAGGAAAGGAAATTCAACGCGAAAAGCGCGAACAGGGCGAATGACGCGAACGGTTTGGTGTCTTCTCGATGTGTTGGGGTTAAGTATTCAGCGCATGATCACGCGAAATCCGTATCTACGAAAAGTCCCCGCGCAGGCGGGGACTGATGTGGCAGGCTGTTACTATTCGGAGAAATGCACTTCGGCGCTCATGCCGGGGAGCAGATCCGATGGCGCATGCTCGAATTCCAGTGTTACTTGATAGAGGACGTCGCCGCCCACCTGCGCGGCCAGCGGGGCAATGCGCACGACCCGGCCGGGGTACTGCGCTGCCAGGGCCTCCACAAAAATCCCGGCGGGTTGACCCGTCTGCACGCTGCGCAGATCGCGTTCGCTCAGATCGGTAGTCACGATCTGGAGCCGGTGGAGATCCGCAACGATAACGACGATCTGTCCGGGCTGTGCCCATTCGCCCACCGCGATGCCGACCTTCATGATCGTTCCGTCGAAGGGTGCAACGAGCGCAGCCTGGGTCAGTTCAGCGCGGGCGGTATCCAATGCTCTCTGAACCTGAAAGAGTTGCTGCTCTGCAAGTTGGCGCCGTTCGGGCGGCCGGTCGAAGCGCGGCGGGATCCAGTACTGATATTCGAACTCCGCAGCGCGCAGTGCGGCCTCCGCCTGGAGGACCGCGAATTCCAACACAGGTACGTCCAACACCAATAATTGCTGCCCGGCATGTACCTGCTGGCCCGCATGCACATCCACTTCTTTGACCGGCCCTGAGATGACGAAGCTCAATCGGGACTCTTGCTCTGCGATGATCACCGCGGACGCGGTGACGCCGGCGGCGGACGCCTGATTCGCCTGAACGGCGGGGGACGCAGGCACAGAGGTCGCGGGCCGCGGACCACAGCCGGCGGCGACCAGCGCTAGAGCGAGCGCCGTCAATTTCAGGGCTTGCGTCATTACTGTTGCTCCGCCTGAATGGTCACTTCGGCGCTCATGCCCCAGCGCAATTCCGTGGGTTGCTCGTCAAGCTCGATCGTGACCTTGTAAACCACGTCCCCGCCGATCGTCTCAGCCGCGCGGGCGATGTCCGCCACCTTACCGGTTAACTCTCGATCCAGCGCACTCACAAAGACGGTGGCTGACTGGCCGATGCGCAACGCGGGCACATCGCGTTCACTCAAGTCCGTGGTCTCGACGCGCATGTCCGTCAGATCGCCGACAATGATCGCCACCTGCCCGGGCACAACGGTCTCGCCGGGCGCGACGTTGATCGCAACTACGGTCCCGCCGATGGGCGTCTTCAACGCGGCCTGGTTCAGGATTGCTTTTGCCTGCTCGACCGCCGCCACGGCGCGCTCGACCTCGGCTTGCGCAGCGAGCAATTGTTCCGCGCCCGGACCGACGCGCCGCAGATAGCGGACCTCCGTCTCCGCGCTGGCCACGCCGGCTTCCGCCTCGGCGACCCTGGCCTCCAGGATCAGTGTATCGAGCGTGATCAATGTGTCACCCGTCGTGACCGTGTCGCCGACCTGTACGTCGATCGTCTTTACGGCTCCGATCAGCGGAAAGCTTAAGTTTACTTTGCTGGCTGGAATCACCTGACCGGATGCCGTCACGGTCGCGCCGGACGGCCGATCTGTGCCGGGGGATGAATCCAGGACCAAGGTTGGGAGGGCGGCGGGTGTGGGGGCCGCGCTGCAGGAGTCCAGTGCGAGCGCCAGGAGGAGGGCTATGATCAGTGGCCGCATCTTCATTTCGGTTTCCCGCTCGAACCGTTATT
>DASXQN010000390.1:0-3253 GCA_036507155.1 Anaerolineales bacterium | reverse complement strand
TGATCGTCAGGAGATTCTCCCGGCGCTGGCTAAGAAGGTCTTTGTGAAGAAGCAATAATCCCAAGAGATCGGTGGTCGAGTAGGCCGAGGGCACTCCGAGGCCGTATCGAGACCCGTTGCGCAAAACAGCGTCCAAATCTTCATAGGCAGGCTCGCCGGCTTGCTTGACGGCCTTCTCCCGCCGGAGTACACTCTGTTTCGGTTGGGGAGTAGCCTCCTGATCAACCTCAGGATGGGTCGTCGTCATATCATTGGCTAAACGCCATCGGCAACCCATGCGCTTTTTAGCGATTGGCAAGACCACCACATTGGTGTGGTGGTCTTTTTAATTCACTTCACCGCACTCATTCCGATCTCCTAGGAGATTCTTTCATGAAGCATCCCGAACCGGACAACGGCAAGATCCCGGCCCACAGCCACGACTGGCACGCCTTGTCGGCCGAAGATGTGCTCCGCCATCTGGAGGTGCGCGATAGCGGGCTTAGCGCGTCCGAAGTCGCCGAGCGGCTTCGGCAATACGGCGAGAATCAGTTACAGGAATCGCCTCGCCCCAGTTTCTGGCATACGCTTTGGGAGCAGCTCAACAACTTTGTGGTGATCCTGCTGATCATCGCTTCCGTCATCTCGGCTCTGCTCGGCGATTACGTGGAGGCTGCCGCCATCCTGGCGATCGTGGTCCTGAACGCGGTCCTGGGAATTTTCCAGGAAAGGCGCGCGGAGGAAGCGCTGGCCGCTTTGAAACGGCTGGCCGCCCCGGACGCGCAGGTGATGCGCGGCGGGCGCCGCATGGCCGTGCCGGCGCGCGAACTGGTACCGGGCGATATCGTCTACCTCGAGGCCGGTAATTATGTGCCGGCCGATGTGCGGCTGCTCGAGGCGGTGAATCTGCGCATCGAGGAGGCCTCGCTGACAGGCGAATCGCTGCCGGTGCAGAAAAATGCTGCCACGGTGCTCGAGAAGAATGTGCCGCTCGGCGACCGCCGCAACACAGCCTTCAGGGGCACGCTCATCTCCTATGGGCGCGGACGCGGCGTCGTCGTCAGCACGGGCATGCACACGCAGCTTGGATTGATCGCCACCATGCTGCAAAGTGTCGAGACCGAAGAGACGCCGCTGCAGCGCCGGCTCGACCAGCTTGGCCGTTCTTTGAGCATCGGGGCGCTGATCCTCGTGGCGGTCGTTTTCTTCATCGCGCTTTTCAATTACACGGATGTGAGCCGGGTGTCGGACGGCCTGTTCACCTATGTCAGGGAATATGCGGAACAGATCACCGAGGTGTTCATCATCGCCGTCAGCCTGGCGATCGCGGCGGTGCCGGAGGGCTTGCCCGCCGTCGTGACGATCAGTCTCGCCCTTGGCATGCGCGAGATGATCCATCGCCATGCCCTGATCCGTAAACTGTCCTCGGTGGAGACGCTCGGCTCCGCCACCGTGATCTGTTCGGACAAGACCGGCACACTGACGCAGAACGAGATGACCGTTACGCGCGTCTGGGCAGATGGCGCATTCATTGACGTAACCGGCACCGGCTACAGCCCGCGCGGCGAATTCCTGGTCGACGGCAGAGCCGCGGACCTGTCGCAGTATCCGGCCGCGTTGACGGCGCTCTGGCTGGGCGTCCTGAACAACGACTCCGAGCTGGAGGTGACCGGCGCCGCGGAGGACGGCCAGACCTATCGCATCGTGGGTGACCCAACCGAGGGCGCGCTGCTGGTAGCCGCGGCCAAGGCGGGCGCGGTCCATCTCAGCCTCGATCAGGCGTATCCGCGCGAGAAGGAGATCCCGTTCGATTCGGACCGCAAGCGTATGATCACGATCCATGCCGTGCGCGATCCGGCGGTGGACGATCCTTCGCCATTCTATGATCAGCAGCACAAGGATTGGGCGGTCATCGCAGTGAAGGGCGCGCCTGACGTGGTGCTGAACCTGTGCTCGCGTTATCAGACGATGAACGATCAATCACGGCCGTTGGATGAGGCGGCGCGGCAGCGCATTCTGGCTGCCAACGACGCGATGACCGGCGACGCCCTGCGTGTGCTGGGCCTGGCGTATCGCGCGGTCCAGGATCTGCCGGACGATTCGCAAGGGTTGATGGCTCAAGACCTTGAACAGGATCTGGTCTTCGCCGGACTGGTGGGCATGATCGATCCGCCCCGGCCAGAGGTGCACGCGGCGCTTGAAAAAGCGCGGCACGCCGGCATCCGCACGGTGATGATCACAGGCGACTATCCAAACACCGCCCGGGCGATCGCGCAGGCCATCGGATTGCTGCAACCCGGCCACAAGGTCCGCACCGGTGCCGAAATCGATGCGATGAACGCGGATGAGCGCAAGCGCGAGATCGAGCTCACGGATGTCTTCGCGCGCGTCTCGCCGGAGCACAAGATGTTGATCGTGGACGCACTGCAGGCCAATGATGAAGTCGTCGCCATGACTGGCGACGGGGTGAACGACGCGCCGGCCATCAAGCGCGCCGACATCGGCATTGCCATGGGCATCACCGGAACGGATGTGGCGCAGGAAACTGCTGACATGGTGCTGACCGACGACAACTACGCCAGCATAGTGGCCGCGGTGGAGCAGGGGCGCATCATTTATGCCAACATCCGCAAGTTCGTATTTTTCCTGCTCTCCTCGAACGTGGCAGAGATCATGATCATTTTCCTGGCGACGCTGGCGGGGCTGCCCGCACCGCTGACAGCCATCCAGTTGTTGTGGCTGAACCTGATCACGGACGGCGCGCCCGCCCTGGCCCTGGCGATGGAGAAGGGCGATCCGGACATCATGGAGCAAAAGCCGCGCGCCAAGCACGAGCCGATCGTCAACCGTTCGATGGGCATCGGCATTGCCGTGCAGACGATCGCGCAGACCGCCGCGGTCTTGGGCGCTTTCGGCATCGGGCTGCTCTGGCACCTGGAGGCCGGCGCGCATGTCGCCGGAAATCCGCTCGCCTATCTGCTCCAGCACGATTGGCGCGGCGTGGACGTGCAAAGCGCCGAGACTATGGCTTTCGTGACCCTTTCGCTGTGTGAGCTGTTTCGGGCGTACACGGTCCGCTCGGAGAGGGCTTCGCTCTTCAGCATCGGCATCTTCTCAAACCGCTACATGCAGTGGGCAGTGGGGCTATCGATCACGCTTCTTTTGCTGGTTTCCTCGGTGCCGTTCTTCCAGCCGATCTTCAACACGCATTTTCTCACCCTGAAAGAATGGCTGGTCGTGCTCGGGCTGGCGGTCATGCCCGCAATTGCCGAGG
>DASXQN010000389.1:0-4470 GCA_036507155.1 Anaerolineales bacterium | reverse complement strand
ACGCCAAAGCCCGCATCCTCGGCGGTCACATCGTTGGCGGCAATGAAATCCAACTGCTTGGACTTGAGCTTCTCGGCCGCGTTCTCGAGCAGGTCGCGCGATTCGGCCGCGAAGCCGACCACGACGCGCGGCCGCTGCACCCTGGACCTCAGATCTGCCACCGTTTTTAGAATGTCCGGCGCGGCCTCGAGCTCGATCTGCGGGATGCCGTCGCGTTTCTTGAGTTTGTTACCCGCCACGTTCTTGGGACGGAAGTCCGCCGGCGCGGCGGCCATCACCAACGCGTCAGCTGAGGTGGATTCATTCAGGACCATGTTGAGCATCTGATCCGCGGTGCGGACCGTGACGAGGCGCGCGCCGACGGGCGGGGTGAGGTTCGTGGGCGCGCTGATCAGGCAGACGTCCGCGCCCAGATCGAGCGCGGCTTGCGCCAGCGCGTAGCCCTGCTTGCCCGAGGAGCGATTCGTGAGCACGCGCACCGGATCGAGCGGTTCTTCGGTGCCGCCCGCGGTGACGACGACTTTTTGTCCGGCCAGCCGGCCGTGCCGCGCCAGCGCAACGTGGATATGGCCGATGATCTCGGCCGGCTCAACCATGCGCCCTTTGCCGGTCTGGCCCGAGGCGAGATGACCTTCGGCCGGGCCGATGACCGTCCCAGCGCGCGCGACGATCCTGGCGAGGTTATCTTGCGTGGCAGGCGCATCGAACATGCCGCCATCCATGGCCGGCGCGACGAGAAGCGGGCACTCGGCGGCCAGCGCCGTGACGGTCAGCAGGCTGTCGGCCAGGCCATAGGCGAGCTTCGCCAGCGTATGCGCCGTGCAGGGCGCGATGACCAGCAGATCCGCGCTGCGTCCCAGCCCCACGTGCAGCACGTGTGCCTCGCCGCCCCACAAATCGGCATCGGTATAGGCCCGGCGGCCGGTCACAGATTGGAAGGTCAGCGGTGTGATGAATTTTTCGGCGGCGGCGGTGAGGATCACGTCCACCTCGGCGCCGGCCTGCGTTAACTTGGAAGCCAAATCGGCGGCCTTGTAGGCCGCGATCGAACCTGTTACGCCCAGCAGGATGCGTTTGCCCGCGAAAATTGTCATGAAGTGGAATTATACTCGTGGGCCCGCGGCGGTCCTGCGGATTAATATATTATTGAAATTAGTGCCGTTGGATGTGTGCGGGAAACGCGCTTATTCCAGCCATTTCGCGAAATGAACCAGGCGCTCGGCCTCTTCGTATCCCAACTTCCTGTGCGCTTCAATGCTGCCCTCGTTGTCCAGCCACGTATCGGAGGCCATTTCCTCGTAGCCCAGCCCGCGCGCCCAGTCTTCGGCCGCGCGCACAAGGCCCGCGCCCACACCGTTGCCGCGCAGGTCTTCGTCCACGAACCAGCCTTCGATGTAACCCACCGGGCTGGTCTCACACCCGTCGGCATATTTGCGCGTGGTGGCTTCCAGGAAGCCGGCCAGGCATCCATCCTCGCGCGCCGCCACAAACACTGCCTGCTCCGGATCGGCCAAGACTTCTTCCATGTCGGCCTGCACATCGTCTGCGCTGAGATGAGGCCATAAGATCAGACGCATGCGCACCCACTCAAAAATGTCGCCTGTGGTGGCTCGGCGGATCGTAGGATGCATAAGGTTCTCCAAACTGGGATGAAAAAAAGACCCTCTGGGCGTGACAGGGTTTTGAGGGTCCGGGATTGATTTCTACTCGGCGGAACGTTTTGCGAGGCGGTGGTCCAACATCAGCACGGCGGTGCCGCGCTCTTCAATTAATTTAAGGCTGGATAATATCTCGGCGGCGTTTTTCTCTTCCTCGACCTGCTCGGTGACGAACCATTGCAGCATCACCTGGGCGGGATAGTCCTTTTCCTTCTGGGCCAGTTCGTACAGGGTATTGATGGAGCCGGTCACTTTGGCCTCATGAGCGGCCGCCTCCTCAAAGACTTCCAACGGGCTCTTCCACTCGGTCCGGGGCGCCTCGAGGGCTGTCAGCAGCACGCGCCCGCCGCGGTCCACCAGGTGGTCGTAGAACTTCAGGGCGTGGCCCCGCTCCTCGCCTTCCTGGATGCGCATCCAGTGGGCAAACCCGGGCAGGTTCCGTTCCTCAAAATAGGCCGCCATGGAAAGGTACAAGTAGGACGAAAAAAGCTCTCTGTTGATCTGTGCGTTCATCGCGTCCTGCAGAGCCTTTCCGATCATGCGGACCTCCTGAGGGTGTTCGTATTATACAGTCAATGTCTCAACGCGAGAATGATATTGACGATCCAAACCAGAATCGCGGCCCAAATCAAGAAGACGAACAGCCCTCCGACCAGCGCGGCGCGTCGATCCGGCCCCCCGGCCTGGCGCGCAGCT
This sequence comes from Anaerolineales bacterium, assembly GCA_036507155.1. Taxonomy (GTDB): domain Bacteria; phylum Chloroflexota; class Anaerolineae; order Anaerolineales; family Villigracilaceae; genus DASXQN01. The sequence continues at coordinate 2,116 of DASXQN010000389.1, read as the reverse complement.
TCCCGGGCCTCAACCAGCACCTCGGGCGGGGTCCAGCGGATGGCCAGCGCGACCCCGGCGGGGACGATGATCAGGTCGTCCAGGTAGCCCAGGACGGGGATGAAATCGGGGATTAGGTCGATCGGGCTGAGGGTGTGAACGACGACGAACCAGATCACGGCCCTGGCGTACCAGGGCGTACGCGGGTCTCTCGCGGCCAGGTACAGGGCATGGACCTCGGTCTTGAGAGCCCGGGCGCGGGATTTGAGGTTTTCGATCATCTTGTCTAAACACGAAGGACACAAAGGACTCAAAGGTTGCTCCTTCGTGACCTTGGTGTCCTTTGTGTTGGTCCGGAGGGCTATTTCTGAAAGCGTGGGATCCAGCGCGGGACATGCCTGAGATACGCCTCGTAAGAAGGGCCGAAACGCCGGCGCAGGTCCGGTTCCTCGTAGAGGGTGACGAACGAATGCGTTGCCAGGAAGAAAAACGCCGCGTACGCCAAAATCCACCAATATCCGAACCACACGAAATGGCCGGCCAGGATCGTCAGCACCCCCACGTACATCGGATTGCGGACGTAGCGATACAGTCCGGAGGCCACCAGTTCCTTCGGCGGATCGATGGGCGCGGGCGTGCCGCGGCCCTTAAAGGTGAAGTCCCAGAAACACCACAGGACTGTCACTCCGCCGATCAGCCAGAGGGGAATGGCGAGGTAGGCGAAAACGCCCGTCTCGAGCTTCGGGCCGCTGCGCAGGAACACCAGAGGGATGTAAAAGCCGACGATGCCGGGCGCTAGGAAGAGGAAAATCAGGGATTTGAGGGCGGTCATATTGATCTCATGCCAACCGTAGGGGCGAGGCATTGCCTCGTCCAGGGCGACCACGAGGGTCGCCCCTACATCCTTACTTCCCGCGCTTCGCCAGCCAATCCAGCAATTTCGCCGGTGGCCAAGCGTTGATTACGTCCTTGGCCTCCACCCAGGCGCGGCGCGCGATCGCCACGCCGTACGGCAGCATGTCGAAATCCGCCTCCGAGTGCGAGTCCGTGTTGATGCTCAGGGGGATGCCCAGCTCCTTGGCGCGGCGGGCATACACGTCGTCCAGGTCGAGACGGTAGGGGCTGGCGTTGATCTCGAGCGCGACCCCCGTCTCGGCCGCGGCCTTAAGCAGCGCCTCCATGTCGAGGTCCGCGCCCTCACGGTCCGGGATCAGGCGGCCCGTCGGATGGCCGATGATGTCCACGTGCGGGTTGCGGATGGCGTTGAGCACACGTTGCGTCACGCGCTCGCGCGGTTGGCGCAGGCTGGTGTGCAGCGAGGCGACCACCAGGTCCAGGCTCGCCAGGAATTCATCGGGATAATCCAACGAGCCGTCCGCCTTGATCTCCACTTCGCTGGCGTGCAGGATGCGGATGCTGTCGCCGAGCTCGCGCTGCGCGGCTTCGATGTCGGCTTGCTGTTCGGTGTGTCGCTCCATGCTCAGGCCGCCAGTCACGCCAAGGCTGACCGAATGGTCGGTGAACGCGATCACCTTGATGCCGCGCTTGCGCGCTGCGATAGCCATCTCGAGCACGCTTAACTTGCCGTCGCTCCACGTGGTGTGAGTTTGAAGGTCGGCCTTGATGTCCTTGACCTCGATCAACTTCGGAAGCTTGTTGGCTTTGGCGGCCTGGATCTCACCGCGGTCTTCACGCAGTTCAGGCGGGATCCAGGGCAGGCCAAGCACCTTGTACGCTTCCTCTTCGCTGGCGCACAGGATCTCATCGCCGTCGCCCTTGTCTTTGGTGAGAGCGTGCTCGGAGAGCGACAAGCCCTTTTCAAGCGCCAGCTCCCGGAGCCGCACGTTGTGATCTTTGGAGCCGGTGGCATACAGCAAGGCCGTACCGAAGCGTTCGGGCGGATGCACCCAGACCTGCGCGCGCACGCCATCGTTAAACTCCACGCTGGACTTGGTCTCGCCCCTGCCGAGCACGCGGTTGAGGCCGGATAATTTCGTAAAGGCTTCCATCACGGGCTTCGAGTCTTTCGAAGCCACCAGAATGTCGAGATCGCCGACCGTCGAACGCATGCGCCGCAGGCTTCCGGCCGGCTGCGCGTCGACGACGCCCTTCACGCCCTTGAGCACGCCGACGATCT
>DASXQN010000388.1:0-2675 GCA_036507155.1 Anaerolineales bacterium | reverse complement strand
GCCAGTCCCGCCGCTACCAGCAGGATCATCACGCTGGTCACCGCGAAGAAATAACGCAATGGGATGCCAAGCAAACCGAAGTAAACGAGTGAGCCGACCATGACACCGGCCGCCAGGCCTGCCGTGCCGCCGGCAAGCATCTGTCCGGAATCCGCTCCCCCGGCGGCAACGCCATACAGGAACAGCACGACTTCGGATCCCTCGCGCAGCACCGCAAGCGCGATTACGGTCCCGAGCATCCACACCGGCGCGGCGCCGTGAGCGATATTCCTGCCGACGGATCCCATGTGCCGGGCAATCTCACGGCCGTGGCGGCTCATCCAGACGTTGTGCCATCCGAGCATGAGCACCGCAGCACCGAGGATGCAGGCATTGAGGATTTCCTGCCCCATTCCGGACGCGGCTTCGGCAATCGTGCCCGCAGCCGCGGCGACAACGACGGCGCCCGCGAGTCCGGCCGTGATACCGCCGGACACCATCAGGCCCCTGTGCGGTATGCCCCGGCAGGCCGCCAACACGATGCCGATGATCAGAGCGGCCTCGAGGACTTCCCGGAAAACTATAAGTGCGGTGGCGAACATGCTGGCCCCGGCCTATTTCGCGACGATACGGCCCTGGGCCGTCGCCTGGTTGAATTCACCAAAGATCTCGTAGCTGCCGGGCTTGAGCGGACCGATGAAAATGGAGGCCTTCGAGTTGCCCGGGATGACCTTTTCCCGGTTCAGGGAATGACTCTCGAACTCCTCGGCGGAGGGATCCTGGTTGTCGACCAGCAACTTGATTTTCTTTCCGGCAGGAACCTCGAGTTCGGCCGGGCTGATGCGGTGGTCCTTGATCACGATGGTGTAGGTTTCCTGGGCGGATGCGGGAGCGGCACCCAACGCGCAGGCAGCGAGTAACGCCAAAACAAGGTGGAATCGCAGGGTCATGTTCTTGTTCCAGTCATAATTTTTAAGGTAATACAAATGATAGTGAGTTTTATTTACAAGTCAAGAGCCAAGATATCGAATACCCCAGTTCACATTCAACAAGTTGAATGGACGCAAGTTTTGTTGCCTGGCCAGCAGTGCCGGTTGATAATGCTGGCCTTTCGCCTATGTCCCGATACCTCGCCCTCATCCCGGCGGCCGGCGCCGGCAGCCGCATGGGCCAGACCCTGCCCAAGCAATACTTGCCGATACTGAACCGACCGCTTCTTCACCACTCGATCGCGCGCCTGTGCGCGCACGCGCTGGTGGAGCGCGTCTATGTCGTGCTGGCGGCCGATGATCGATGGTTCGATGAATACGACTGGAATCCATTCGGGGCGAAGCTGGTGCCGCTATACGCCGGCGGTGGATCACGAGCCGAGACGGTACGCAATGGCCTGCAACGGATCGAAAGGGAGGTCGCCGGTGACGACTGGATTCTGGTGCACGATGCTGCGCGTCCGTGCATCACGCCGGCATTGCTTGACCGCTTGATCGACGAAATCGGTGCGGATCAAACTGGCGGCCTGCTCGCTGTGCCGCTTGCCGATACGCTGAAGCGCGCAAATTCAAGCGCGCGCGTAGTTGCCACCGAGCCGCGCGCCGGATTGTGGCAGGCGCAGACTCCCCAGATGTTCCGGTTTGGCCTGTTGAGCCGCGCTCTCCAGTCCGTGGATAGTGCGGACATCACCGATGAGGCTTCGGCGATCGAAAGGCTGGGTATGCAACCGCGGCTGGTCGCTTCGGACATCACCAACCTCAAGGTGACCTATCCGGAAGATCTGGCGCTTGCCGAGTTGATACTAAAGAACACATGAACCGATTAGATTTCTCGGTGCTCTTGGCGTCTTGGCGGCGAAACGGGTCTGGATGAGAATAGGGCAGGGATTCGATGTGCACGCGCTGGTGGCGGGACGCCCGCTGATCATCGGCGGAGTTTCCATCCCCTACGACAAGGGATTGGCGGGACACTCGGACGCGGACGTGTTGTTGCACGCGCTCTGTGACGCGTTGCTGGGCGCTGCGGCGCTTGGCGACATCGGTCGTCATTTTCCCGATACCGATCCGGCATATCGCGGTGCCGACAGCCGTTGGCTGTTGCGTGAGGTCGCCGCCCTGCTGGAGAAGAATCACTTCCATGTGATCAACATAGACACCACCATTATCGCGCAGGCACCGAAGATGGCCCCGCATATACCCGCGATGGTCGCCAACATCGCGGCCGATCTGGCTATCGCCAGGGAGCGTGTGAACGTGAAGGCGAAGACCGCCGAGAGGCTCGGCTTTGCCGGCCGCGGTGAGGGCATTGCGGCGGAGGCGATCGCCCTGATCGAATCGCGGCCACCGGTGGAATTTGGCCGCCGTTGAATCCGCAAAGACTGCGGGTCTTTTATGCGCTGTGGCCGGATCGGAGCGTCACCAATGCTCTTGCCGAGGCGGCGCGACGAATGCATCGCGCAGTCGGTGGCAGACGCACCCGCGATGACAGCATTCACCTCACGCTCGCTTTTGTCGGTGAAGTTGACAGCGTACGGCTCGCCGAATTGCTGGCGCCGCCGGCCGAATTGATCGTCGCCCGGTTCACGCTGACGTTCGACTGCTGGGGTTGTTGGCCACGCAACGGCATCGCCTGGGTGGCGCCGTCGCGGGTGGCCAACCCGCTGCGCAAACTGGCCGCAGGAATGGAAGCCTGGTTGCGTGACGCGG
>DASXQN010000387.1:0-2172 GCA_036507155.1 Anaerolineales bacterium | reverse complement strand
GGACGATTCGCGCCGGAACTTACGCCGGCCAACACCATTCCTGTAATCAGGATCCCCCGGGGATTAGCCAGGGGCTGGATGGGCGGCAGTTTAGGGATGGGCGCCCGAAAGTCAAAAATCCCCGCGAAATGTCGAATTGCCGGGCCCGCCTGCGCAGTGCTACGTTCGTGCCGCTATGTCAGAAACCACAACCATCCGCCTGCCCCTGAAGCTCCGCGCTCGCCTGAAGGTCATCGCCAAGGAAACCGACCGTTCCGTCCACAGCATCATCGTCGAGGCCGTCGAGAAGCACGCCGCCTATGAAGAGCAGATGCGCAGCCTGGTGAAGGAAGCGCTCGCTGCAGATGAAGAAATCGACCGCACTGGCGAGGTGTATCGGGCCGAAGACGTGCACGCCTGGGCGGAGCGACTGGCCAGCGGAACCGCGACGGCCAAGCCCAAGCCGTGGCGCAAGTAGTCTATTCCGCGCGCGCGCTCGAGAGTCTCGAGCGTGCGGCGGCGAGTTCGATCCATTCCGCGGTCGAGAATCTCGCCACTCACCCCTTTGTCGGCCGCCGAGTCGAAGGCGACGTACGCGAGCTCGTCATCTCGTACGGCGCGACCGGCTATATCGCTCTCTATAGCTTCGACATCCAGCACGACCAGGTGCGCGTACTCGCGCTGCGCCACCAGCGCGAAATCGGCTATCTGCCCTAACCCACCATTGAACCTGCGTTTCGACGCACCATGCACCGAGGTCATCCTTGGGGAGTGCATCGATGCTGCCGTCATTCCATTGGCGTACCCGCTTCCAGCTCATCCAGACCTGGGTTCAGCTGAGGCTCTCCGGGAAGCACCGTCCGATCGATGCGATTCGGGAGCGATGGGGCAAGGAAGGCTGCAAGGAGCCTTGGCTTTCGACGAAGCTGTTTGATCTGACGCGAAACGCCGCTACCGAGTCTGTCGACGACGGAACCTGGACGGACCTGGAATGCGAGCGCTTGTTCAGGTCCGTGGATTCGACGCTGACACCTTTGGGCAGCCAGTGCCTCTATCGCAAGCTGCGCATCTATCGGGATGACCCGGTCGAACTCGAGAAGGACTACGCCGCTTTCCAGGCACTCCGGCGGGACACCGCGCTACGCGAGCAGTTGCAGCTGAGCCTGTGGCCGCTGCGAAGAGAATCCAACGCACTTACATGCGAGAGCCTGTTTGGCGAACCATCCGCCAGTCAGCGCTGGACCGGATTGGTTCTGTCGATGGCAGTCGTGTCTCTCCTGGTGATCTCAGCCACAATCCTGAATCCCGCGCTGCTATGGCTGTTAGGTGTGACAGTCCTTTGCAACATGGGCATCGTGGTTTTCGTGCGCCACGACATCCACGAAACATTCCTGGCGACAGAGAGACTCGGCAGGATGATCTCCGCTGCGGCGCGTATCGCGGGACTGGCAGCGCCCGGACCCGTTTCCCAGCCAACCCGATTGACCATGATCCTCAGCAAGACTGTGGATCTGCGCAGATCATTCCGGTGGTTTCTTGCTGACCGCAGCAACGATATCGTTGCGTCGTTCTACTTCTGGCTCAATCTGCTATTCCTGGCCGACCACGTGGCGGCGGTGTTGGTCACGCGAAATCTGCGGCGGCATCGGGAAACGCTGGCTCGAGTGTTCCTCGAGGTGGGATCCCTCGACGCCGATATCGCCATCGCCTCCTGCCTGGAGCGGATCCCCGCACATTGCCAGCCCGCGATCACGACCGAGAAGAAGATCGAGCTTGTCGACGGCTTTCATCCGTTGATTTCCGCTCCGGTCGCGAACTCGGTTGCCCTGAGCGGGCAATCGGCGCTCGTCGTCGGCACGAACATGGCGGGTAAAACAACCTTCATCAAGATGGTTGGGGCGAACATTATTCTTGGCCGCACTCTCGGCGTGTGTTTTGCCGCCGCCGCTGTCATCCCGCGATCGAAGGTCATGGCCTCCATCCGGGCGGAGCATTCGATAGAGTCCGGCAAGAGCCACTTTTTCGCCGAACTGGAACGAATCCTGTCCTTTGTGCGAATGGCTGAGCACGGCGAGCAAGAAGTGTTTCTGATCGACGAACTCTTTCGCGGAACCAATACGCCCGAGAGGATCGCCGCCGGCAAAGCGGTTCTCGAGTCCCTCGGTGCAAGCGCACAGGTACTCGTCACCACAC
>DASXQN010000386.1:0-5194 GCA_036507155.1 Anaerolineales bacterium | reverse complement strand
AAGGACGTGGCTCATCGGGCCGACTCCGCACTGACTTTCTTGAGGGCCGCGATGAATTCAAGCGTCTTCTCCACCGTCATGTTCTCGTGATACTTGATGCCGTCCGGGCCCTGGGTCTGGAACATCGGCGCGCGGTCGCAGGCGGCCAGGCAGGTCACCGCCTCGAGCGTGACCAGGCCGTCAGGCGTCGTCTCGCCGGCTTTGATCCCCAGGTGTGAGCAGACCTCATCCATATATTTTTCCGCACCGCGCAGCGCGCAGGGAAGGTCCGTGCAGACCTGCAAATGGTATTTGCCGGCCGGTTTGTCGTAATACATCGTGTAAAAACCGATGATCGCGCCGATATCCGTCTCGGTGATGTCCAGCAGGCCCGCAATTTCCTGGATGGCCTCGGTCGTGATGTAGCCGGCCTCCTGCTGGGCAAGAAAAAGCAGCGGCATGACGGCTGAGCGTTTGCCCTCCGGCGGATATTTGGCCAGGATCTTTTTTATTTCCTGAGGATATTTCTGCGCCAGGCTCATCGGTCGATATCTCCAAGGACGATGTCGATCGAAGCCAGGATGGCGATCAGGTCCGCCACCAGGCAGCCTTTCACCATGATCGGGATGGCGGCCAGGTTGTCGAAGGAAGGCGTGCGCCAGTGGATGCGATAAGGCTTCGGGCCGCCATCTCCTTCGAGATACACGCCCAATTCGCCGCGCGGTGACTCGACCGCGCTGTAGATGGAACCCTTCGGTGCAAGGAAGCCTTCGGTCCACAGCTTGAAATGGTGGATGAGCGCTTCCATGCTGACGCCGATCTCCGAGCGCGGCGGCGGCACGAACTTGCGGTTCTCCGAATGGACCGGCCCCATCGGCAGGCGATCGAGCGCCTGTTCGGCGATGCGCAGGGACTCGCGCATTTCCTCGATGCGCACGATGTAGCGCGCGAAGGTATCCCCTTCCGTGCGCACGGGCACCTTGAAATCATATTGTTCGTAACCGCAGTAAGGGTGCGCCTTGCGCAGATCCCAATCCACGCCGCTGGCGCGCAGGTTGGGTCCGGTCACGCCGTAGCGCAGGGCGTCTTGCGCGCTCAGGAAGCCGATGCCCGCCGTCCGATCGAGCAGCAGCGGGTTCTTCGTTAACAGGTCCTCATACAGGTCGATCCGTTTGGGAAACATCTTGATGAAGTCGCGCACGGCCGTTTCAAACTCGGCCGGGACGTCGCGCCACAACCCACCGGGGCGGATATAGGTGGTCATCATGCGCTGGCCGGAGCACAGCTCGAGGATATCCAGGATCAGTTCGCGTTCGCGAAAGCAATACAGGAACACGGACATGGCAGCCAGGTCCAGCCCGAAGGCGCCCAGCCACACCAGATGCGAGGCGATGCGCTGCAGCTCCGTCAGGATCACACGGATCGCGGTGGCGCGCGGCGGCACATCCAGTTCCACCAGTTTTTCGACCGCCAGGCAGTAGGCCAGGTTGTTGCCGGTGGTGTTCATATAATCCAGCCGGTCGCTCATCACCTCGGCCTTCAAATACGTCTTGGCTTCCATATTCTTTTCGATGCCGGTATGGAGGAAGCCGATATCCGGGATGGCGTTGACGATGGTCTCGCCATCCAGCTCGACCAGCAGCCGCAAGACGCCGTGCGTCGACGGATGCTGCGGCCCCATGTTCAAGAGCATGGTCTCGCCCGTTAGCGCGCGTTCGGAGACCAGATGCTTATACGGGCCGACGGGGATCTCTTCCACCTTATAGTCACGCATGACAGCTATTCCTGGGCGTAGGGCTTGCGCAGGTCGATGTCCTCGAGGTTAAATGTAAATTGCGGCTCTTCATATCCGAGCGGATAGTTTTTTCGCAGGGGATGGCCTTCCCAATCGTCGGGCATCAGGATGCGACGCGGATCGGGATGGCCCGGGAACTCGACGCCGAACATATCGGCGACCTCGCGCTCGCGCCAGTTGGCCACCTCATACACGGCGGTCGCGGTCGGGACCTGAGGATTGGTCCCGTTGACGGGCACGCGCAACTGCAGGACCAGCTTCTTGATCAGCGAGGTAAGCTGATAGATGACGTGGAAACGCGGCGACTCCTGCGGCCAGTAATCCACCGCGGTCAACGCCGAGAGCAGCGCAAAGTCCTGCTCGTCGCGCAGCAGCGTCAGCGCCGCGACGATCTGTTCCGCCGTGACGAAGACATGCACTTCGTCACGGAACTCTTCGAACGTGACGCTGAATTTTTGCTGTAGCGCTTGAACGATGGGTTCGAGTCTTTTATCCATAATTTCATTCTGTCATTGCGAGCGACCCGAGCTTCGCGAGGGGAGCGTGGCAATCTCCTGATTAATCAGGAGATTGCTTCGTCGCCGCGATACGGCTCCTCGCAATGACATTACGTGTTCGCAACCAGATCTTTGAACTTCTCGCCCTTGACCTTCTCAAACAGGGTCAACACACCGTGGATCAGGGCTTCCGGGCGCGGCGGGCAGCCGGCGACGTACACGTCCACCGGCACCACCTCGTCCACACCCTGCACAATGGCATAGTTATTGAACACCCCGCCGCACGCGGCGCAGTCGCCCATGGCGATCACCCACTTCGGTTCGGGCATCTGATCGTACAAGCGCCGCACCACCGGCGCCATCTTGCGCGAAACGCGCCCGGCCACGATCATCAAGTCGGATTGACGCGGGCTGGCGCGCATCAGCTCCATGCCGAAGCGGCTCATATCGTAATCGGACGCCTGGGCCGCCATCATCTCGATCGCGCAGCACGCCAGGCCGAACAGCATCGGCCACATGGCGTTCGTGCGGGACCAGTTGACCACCGTCTCGAGCGAGGTGGTGACGATGCCCATATCGCCGAGTTTCTGCTCTACTCCCATTCGAGCGCTCCCTTCTTCCACGCGTACACATACCCCACCAGCAGGATGACGATAAAGACCGTCATCTCGACCAAACCAAAAAGCCCGAGCCGGCGGAATACCACAGCCCAGGGCAGGAAGAACACCACTTCAATGTCAAACAGGATGAAAAGGACGGCGATCAGGTAGAAACGGACCGGCATGCGCCGCGTGCCTTCCCCGATGGGATCCATGCCGGATTCGTAGGGCATGGCCTTGGCCGCAGACTTTTTCTTCGGTCCGAACAATTCCCCCATGCCAATTGCGATCAAGGCGACCACGGTCGCGAGAGCGATCATGATGGCAATTGCAAGATACTCAAGCAGCATCGAATCCTCTGTTATCCGTGAAATCTGCCACTACCTGTCCGGACAGTATATCACAAGAGAACCCGGTAGCCCAGAAAAAGTGTCACATTTCACAAAACTGATCGAGGCGGGAAAATAGGGGAAAATTAGGGGTTTTATCTGTTTCGACCGCAATCCCACGGGGATACCCTATCCCCTTCGAGCGTCTTCGGCGGGCACAGGTGCTTCGCGATTGCACGGCGGTTTCAGCGCGCAAAAGGCAGCAGTGCAACTGCTGCCCAAACGAGTCATGTTGAAACCTGCGACGTCCCGCGCAGCGCGGGACGTCGCAGGTTTTGATTACAAGTAATCCTTCAGCTGCCGGCTGCGCGTCGGGTGGCGCAATTTCCTGAGCGCCTTGGCTTCGATCTGGCGGATGCGCTCGCGTGTCACGTTGAAGTAGCGGCTGACCTCCTCGAGCGTGTGGTCCTTGCCATCCTGCAAGCCAAAGCGCAACTCCAACACCTGGCGCTCGCGTTCGGACAGCGCATCCAGCGCGGTGCGGACCTGCTCGCGCAGCATCTCGCGCGCGGCCGCGTCCATCGGCTCGAGCGCGTCTTCATCCTCGATGAAATCCCCCAACGAACTCGAATCCTCGTCTCCCACCGGGCCCTCGAGCGAGACCGGCTCCTCGGCGGAGCGCAGGATCCTGTCCACTTTCTGAGTGGCGAGCTCAAGGTGACGCTGGAGGTTTGGCGACAGCGGCGTGCCTTCGGAGTGCGCGCGCAGCACGGCCTGCACTTCGGAGGCCGGCAGATACCCGATCTCGAGCGCCAGCTCCTCGTTGCTGGGTTCGCGTCCCAACTGCTGCGTCAACTGGCGCTGGGCGCGCAGGATGCGCGTGATCGACTCGAATAAATGCACAGGGATGCGGATCGTGCGCGCCTGTTCGGCGATCGAGCGGTTGATGGACTGGCGAATCCACCAGGTGGCATAGGTGCTGAACTTGAAGCCGCGGCGCGGGTCGAACTTGTGCACCGCGCGCAGCAGGCCCATGTTGCCTTCCTGGATCAGATCGAGGAAGGAGATGCCGCGTCCGAGATAACGCTTGGCCACGCTCACCACCAGCCGCAGGTTCGCGCGGATCAGCGCGTGGTTGGCCTCCTCGGCCCGGGTGTAGATCCCCTCCAGTTGCGCGGCGAGCAGGTCCTCGTCCGGGAGGTTGCGGTAGAGCGTCCGCAGATTCGGTAGTGAATGTTTCTTCTGGACGTGCGCCAGCAGCCAGGTAAAAAAGTCTTCGGGGAGAAGATAGAAGCACAGGAACACGCTATACGCCTTGCGCACCATGCTGTCCCAGCGCGGGTCGGTGCCCCATCTTTCATTGTCGAGGTAAGCCCGCAGGTACGAGGGCGTGTCAGTTTCCCAGATCGCGTGCAGCGCCTGCGCCTCGGTCAACAGCAGGGCCAGGTCGGGCAGCTCGTGGTTGAGGCGGCCGGCGTCCTCTTCAAGCCGCTTCCAGGAGGTGATCAGCTCGCTCAGCACCGCGTGGTATGCATCGCAAGTGGGAGTCAGGCTGCCGCGCCGGAGCTGCTGCATGAATGCACCCAGCATGCGCTCGGCCTCGACGCGCGTGGCCAGGCGGAACTCGCTATCGGAATCGAGCAGCTTGACCTGGCCGATCTCTCGCAGATAGAGCCGCACCGGATCTTCGGCCAACTCGGCCGCCAGCTCGGGCGTACGCACGGCCAGCGGATCTTCATCGGCGAGGTCTTCCTCTTCGTGCGCGAGGGTTGACTCGTCGGGTTCGGGGAGATCGTCGGCGGCTTCGATCTCGAAACCGGCATCGAGCGCGTCCGCGCCAGGCAGAACCACCTCGTCATCCGGCACGGGAACCGGTTTGGCGACCTTATCCTTCTTGCTTTGGGGCCGCGTGCGCGCGGCGGGCTTGGTCTTGCGTGGTGTGGGCATCGATCGATATCTAATGGCGTGAACTCAAACGCTGCAGGGCACGGTCCA
>DASXQN010000385.1:0-6114 GCA_036507155.1 Anaerolineales bacterium | reverse complement strand
GAGAACGCCTTCTCGCAGGTCGAAATCCAGGTGCTCTCGACCCTGGCGGACTTGGTCGCGATCTCCATCCAAAACGTTCGCTCGGCAGTCATCACACAACAACTGCTCACGGAATCCCGGCGGGTATCCAGCGGTTACATTCAAAATACGTGGGAAGCCCTTAGGTCCGCCAATAAGCGCGTGGGCTATCACTTCTCGGCGACGTCCATGAAGCAACTGGACCGGCCCCTCGATACCCCGCAGATCGCCGAAGCCCTCGCCAGCCACAAGGTCGTCGCCTCCGGCGGCAAGAAGGCAAGTCTCGCTGTGCCGATCCTGCTGCGAGGTCAGGCGATCGGAGCAATGGAGCTGCGCGCGCCTCAGGGGCACAGCTGGAATGCAGATGAGATCGATATCGCGCAGGCCGTGTCGGAGCGTCTCTCCCTCGCCATTGAAACCGCCACCGTGCTTGAGGCCACCCAGCGCCGTGCCGCGCTCGAACAGGCAACCTCCGAAATGTCCAGCAAGATCAGTACGTCCACGCGCATCGAGTCCATCCTGCGCACCACGGCCGAGGAGCTTAGCCGGGCCCTGGGAGGTTCGGACGTGCTTGTGCAAATTCAGCCCCCGCCCGTGGAAATCTCGGTGGAAAAAACTTAGGACCGCAACAGAGCGATCATGAAAAAGAACTTATCCGCGCAACCTTCCCTCCGCGAGCGATTTTCGCCTTCAGCACTAAACCTGCGCGCCAAGCTGATCCTTGGCACGATCGTGATCACGTTTCTGGCCGTTCTTGCGCTGGGTTATTACATTTACTTCCGCGCCCAGGAATCAAATACTTTCCTCAGCACGAAGCTCGAGCAGAGCATCCGCCACAATGCGGAAGACGAGTTGCTCGCAACCAGCGCCGAGCAGGCCGCGCTCGTGAACAGCATTTTCGTGGCAGCGAGCAAAGAAACGAGGAAGATCGGCGACATCACGGAGAGTTTGATCGCCCGCGAGGATGTGTTCGCGAGCGGCGAGTACTGGAATGCGGCTCAATCCCTGCGCCACTTGGACAATGGAAGCTGGGACAATGCGAACAACGAGCCTGCCGCAGTTTTTCTGCCGGCCGGCGCCGAGCTCACGGATGCGCTGGTCGCCGAGTTGAATACGCTTAAGCAGACGGAATTCAATATCCCTGTCATCCTGGCCGCAAATCCCGAGATCATCGCCATCTACTATGGCGGGGTTGCCAAGGATGTCGTATATTTCCCCAACACGGACCTGGCAGCGACGGTGGCGCCGGACTTTGATGTAACGACGCGACCATGGTTTGTGGCCGCGTCGCCTTCGCGCAATCCGGAGGGCAAGGTCGTCTGGTCGGTGCCCTACATCGAGCCCACCCTGAATGGCCTGGTGGTCACGAGCAGTGTTCCGGTGTTCGATGCCCGCGGCAATTTTCGCGGCGTCTTTGCCCTGGACATTCAGTTGAACCGGATCACCGCACTGGTCTCACAGATCCATGCCGGGCTGACCGGTTACGCTTTTATGGCCGACGTAACCAATCGGATGATCGCAATGCCGCAGGCCGCGTATGATGATCTTGGAGCCAACCCGGACATCATCCCGCTCGGCGAGATGGTCGACCGGAGCAAACTCGGAAATGTCCCGCCAGAATTCTTCGAGATTCTCACGCAGGTTGCTGCCGGTAAGAAAGGCGTCACCACTGTAACGATCGACGGCGTGGAGCGCTTCGTCGTGTACCAGCCCATTCCGGAGGTCAAGTACGCCCTCGTCACCATCGTTCCGACCGATGAGCTGCTCGGAGAGGGCGCCATCGCCCGGCAGCAAGTTGCTGACGTCACCAGCAGCACGCTGCTGCTCAGCGCGGGACTTGTTGCCGCCCTGCTGATCATCGCAGCGCTGGCCGCGCTCGGCATGGGAAACGCACTGACCGCTCCTCTCAGATCCATCACGCGTACGGCCCGTGAGATCTCGGCCGGCAATCTCGCCGCACAGGCAGAGGTGCGCGGTCGCGATGAAATCGGCGTCCTTGCCCAAGCGCTCAACAGCATGACCGGCCAATTGCGCGAGTCGATCAATACACTGGAGCAGCGAGTCGCCGAGCGCACGTCCGAGGTGGAAACGGCGCGGCAGCAGACGGAGAAACGAGCCGTCGAGCTTCAAACCGTCGGCGAGATCTCCAGCAAGATCGCCGGCGAGCAGAAGATCGACACCCTGTTACCGCTGATCTGCGCCCAGGTCAGCGAACGGTTCGACTTTTATCATGTCGGCATCTTCCTGGTCGATGAGAGCGCGCAATACGCCGTCCTTCGCGCCGCAAACAGCGAAGGCGGTCACAGAATGTTGAACCGCGGTCACCGCCTTGAGGTGGGTCAGACCGGTATTGTGGGTTACGTGGCGAAGACCGGGCAGCCCCGCATCGCTCTCGACGTGGGAGCGGACTCCGTTTTCTTCAACAACCCTGATCTGGCAGCCACACGCTCCGAGATGGCTCTTCCGTTGAAAGTGCACGGCCAGACGATCGGTGTGCTGGATGCCCAGAGCACGCTCGCCGGTGCATTCACCCAAAACGACATCGATATCCTGACCATTTTGGCGGACCAGGTCGGCATCGCCATCGATAATGCCCGCCTGTTCGGCGAGACTCAATTTGCGCTGCAAGAGGTTCAGGCCCTTTACTCCCAGTATCTCAATCAGGAATGGACCGCGTTCTCTCAGAAGGCCAGCAAGATCGGGTACCAGCGGATGCACGGTGAAGGTCGCGAGCTGACGACCCGCCTCGACACCGACAGCATTCGCGAGGTCCTGCTGAGCGGCGAAGTGCTCGTACAGAATCCTGCCGATGGTGAGACGGAAGGCACGATCGTCATGCCGGTGAAGCTGCGCGGGCAAGTGATCGGCATCCTCAACATCAAGGCTCCCACCCGGGGTCGCCGCTGGAGCGAAGAAGAGGTCAACATGATCAAGATCATCTCCGAGCGCCTCGCGCTGGCGCTCGAGAACGCCCGCCTCTTCGAAGAGACCACCCGTACCGCGGAGCGCGAGAAGCTGGTGTCCGAGATTACGACCAGTATTCGCAGCACGAACGACCCGCAGGTGATGATCGAGATGGCGGTTGCGGAACTCCGGCGCGCGCTTGGCGTCAGCCGGGTGGAGATCATCCCACAGCGCATCGCATCGGCTGGGATCGATTGAAAAACTTTCGAGGGACTCAATTATGACAACTGTTATTGCCGTTTCCAACGAAAAAGGCGGCGTCGCGAAGACGACCACGACCCTCTCCGTGGGCGCGGCGCTCGTCGAGCAGGGATATCGGGTCCTGCTGATCGACCTCGATCCGCAGGCTAATCTGACGCTGTCACTTGGCTTCGAGCCCGGCGCGAATGCACAGACCTCCAGCAACGTCCTGATCGAGGCGGCGCCTCTCCTGAGCGCCCGGCAATCCACTGAGATCCACAACCTCGATCTCATTCCTTGCAATTCCAAGATCGAGACCGCGGAGCAGTATCTGCCGATCCGCACCGACTACATGACCACCCTGCGTCGTTCGATCGCAAGCGCCAATCCGCTGCCGCACGATTACATCATCATGGACTGCCCTCCGGCCCTCGGAGCGATTACGCTCAACGCACTCGCCGCCGCGAACCTCTTGTTGATCCCCACGCAGGCAGAGTACTTTTCGGCGTATGCCCTGCGCAATATGATGGGTTTGATCCGCCGCGTGCGCCAGGAAAGCAACCCTGAGCTGGCCTACCGAATCGTGATCACCATGCTTGACCGCCGAAATCGGACGCACCGCAATATCAGCGATCAACTGCGCAACACGTTCGGCGAAGGCGTTTTCAATACCGTCATCGAAGTGGACACTAAACTGCGCGAAAGCCCGATCGCCGGGCTGCCGATCTTCCAGTACCGGCCGAATACGCGCGGCACCGTGCAATATCGCGTCCTGGCCCAGGAGCTAGTGGAATATGCCAAAGCAGAAACCGAAAATCGACAAGCGGCTTGACAAGCTGTTTGAGGACATCAATGCGGACGGGGCGCCTGCAAAGCCAAAGGGCGGCCTTAAGGTCACGCGTCCCCTACCTCAAACCTCCAGTCTCCGCGCGGTCACTGCGACCTCCAAGTCGGCAGCCAAGAAGAACGCGGACGGCAAGGCTGGCTCGAAGGCAGGGGCCGTAAAAGCATTTGGCGGCAATGACGGATCCCCCGCGAGCCTGTCGATGGCCTTCCAGACGGGCAAATCAGACTGGGCCACGCTGCAGGTCGTTGACGAAACGGCCCTGCGCCCATGGAGTTCCGACGAACAACTCCTGATCAAGCAGGTCGCCGACCAGCTTTCGCTGGCTCTCGAGAACGCGCGCTTGTTCCAAGAGACACAGCGCGCGCTCGCGGAAACAGAATCACTATATCGTGCCAGCGCGGACCTCAATACGGCGGCAAACTTTGAGCAGGTGCGCGATGTCCTTCGCAGACACACCATCGCCGGCGAAGGCGCGGGAATGGCATTACACCTCTTCGACCGGCCTTGGACGAAGGCCCGCAGGCCGGACTGGGCCGAAATCGTCGGCGTGTTTGGCCAGCTTCCGGGCGTGACGCTCTCGCCGTTGGGCGAGAACCGGTACGATCTTTCTGAATTCGGATTTATCCAGGACCTGCAGCAAGATCAACCCACGATCGTGGAAGACTTCGAGCTCCCCCGCGTGGACGATTCTGTTCGAAAGTCCTACGCCAGTTACATCGAGATGTACAAACCCGGCAGCGCGATCTTCCTGCCGTTGGTAGCTACCGGTCTGTGGATTGGCTACCTCAGCGTGAACTTTGCGGAGCCGCGCGAATTCGCCGAAGCAGACGTCCGTCGGCTTACCGCGTTGTCAAGCCAGGCGGCCGTCGCAGTCCAAAACCTGCGCAGTGTTCAGACCGCACAAGAACGCGCCCGTGAAGCCGAACAGCGCAGTCAAGAGCTGGCTGTCTTGAACGAGCTGGCGCAGGTCTTGACGACCCGGCTGGATATCACGCAGGTCATCGCAGAGATCTATCGCGGCGTGAGCCGATTGATGAACACTTCGAACTTTTTCGTCGGAATGCACGATCCCGAAAAGGATGAGATCAGCTTTCCGTTGAACTCCACCGAATCGGAGATCGACAAGGAAATCGCGGTCATCCCCGCGGATCAGGGACTGAGCGGACACATCCTCCGGACGCGCGCTCCGCTGCTGCTGCAAGGCGGCGTCGAACAGTGGCTGAAGGAGCATAAAATCGCGGCTACCGGAGAAATGGCGAAGACATTTCTCGGCGTGCCCCTGCTGATCGGCAACCAGCCCATCGGCTTGATGGCCGTTCAGAGCTATGCGTTCGCGAACGCCTACGGCCAGCATGACGCAGAATTGCTCATGGCAGTTGCAAACCAGGCGGCGATCGCGATCCAGAATGCACGCCTATTCCAGGAAACCCAGGAACGTGCCGACGTTCAGGCGGCCAGCACCAGGATCGCAGAGGCGGCCCTGACCGCCCCGACGCTGGATGGGTTGCTCGCGGAAATCCACGCGGCCATCGGCAAGATCGTACCCGCACGCAATTTCTATGTGGCGTTATATGACCTGGATCAGGACGAAATGTCCTTTCCGTATTTTGTCGATGAGCGCAATACCTCCCGGCCGCCGCAGAAGCTCGGCAGGGATCTCAACAGCCATGTCATCCGTTCCGGGCAGGCTCTGCTCGCCACGCCTGAAGTCTATGGCGAACTCGAGAAGACCGGCGCCGTCAAGGGAGACGGCTCCAAAGGTATCGACTGGCTTGGTATCCCCCTGCGCACAGCCAGGGCCGTGCGCGGCGTGCTTGCGATCCATTCTTACGATCCGCAGGTGCGCATCACTGCAAAGCACCAGGATGTCCTGACGATCCTCGGCACGCAGGCGGCCGCCGCGATCGAGCGTTTGCAGGCCCGCGAAGAGCTTGCAAAATCGGAAGCCGACCTGCGCGCCCTGTTCGCCTCGCTGGAAGATGTCGTTGTGGTCGTGGACCGCGACGCGCGCTACGTGCGCGTCGCGCCCACCAATCCCGCCAGCCAGATCCGACCGGCCGAAGAGCTGATCGGCAAGCGTGTCGATGAAGTATGGCCGAAGGACA
>DASXQN010000384.1:0-1630 GCA_036507155.1 Anaerolineales bacterium | reverse complement strand
TCGCCAAGCTCGCGAGCCCGCATCTTATTGGATGCGCCGGCGGGTTAACTCCGCCGCGTTAGACGGCGAGAAAGAGACTCAAAGCGATGTCTGAAGTCAGCGTGCGCTACATGATTGATGATGTGCCGGCGGCCGTGAGTTTCTACACCACCCTCCTCGGCTTCATCCTGGAGCAGGACGCGTCCCCGGCCTTTGCCTCGGTTTCGCGTGACGGCGTGCGGCTCTTGCTGAGTGGCGAGGGGAGCTCAGGGAAGCGCCCGCTCGCCGATGGCCGGCGTCAGCAACCCGGCGGCTGGAATCGCATTCACCTCCAAGTGACTGATCTCGAGGCAGAGGTTCAGCGGTTGCGAGCTGCCGGGGTGCCATTCCGCACGACTGAAATCGTCACCGGGCCCGGTGGTGCCCAGATGATCATCGATGATCCCGCAGGAAACCCGATTGAGCTGTTCCAGCCCCGGCGGTGAGCCGCCCCTGCGACCTACCGTCCACGCAGACGTGCGCTTTCCGAACGGCACCGACGGGTCTGAGCTTCGCAATGCCGCCGTCTAACGAGCGAATGGAGCTGGCGGCGGATGCTTCGGAAGCGGCTGGCTCGCTTCGCTCGCCTGCCGCAACTTTCATGAGCCGCCGCAGCTCATTCGCGGCGCGTTAGCTCGACTCACGGACATTCTAGTGACGGACGATTGATATCTTTGGTTTTACCTGGTGGACAACTCTTCCGGGCGGCAGGTTGGCATGACCGGCACAAGAACTATCATTGCTTTCGCGGCAGCCCTGATCGCGGCGGGCGCATGCGCTAAACCGACGGAACTCAGCTATCAAGCGACTGCGCCCGAGCAGGTTGTGGCGTTTGTCGAGTCCGAAGGGCTCAAACGCGTTCAGCGAATCGAGGTGCTGCTAGATATCCCGTTGCAGCACACGCAAGTCTTCCGCGTGGTGTATGGCGATTCGTTCCCAGTTGTCGGACTCTGCGAACGCGGCTGCGGGTATGCGTTCCCCTCGGCGGTCGGGTTGAGGCTCCGCGAACACGTAGGCTGGCTCGTAGCCGCCGACACATCGCTTCGCCGTCGATTTGATGTCCTTCCATCGGACGACTACCTCTTCACTGAGGACCTCTTCACGCGTTTCGAGCGGGCGGACGTCATCCTCTTTCAACAGCCCTTTAAGGCGCTGCTCGCGAGCGACCTCGATACGCCTGAACCTGCACTGTGGATGCTTGTCCAGGGACTGTCGTCCTGGATCAGCCCCTCACTTGCCACTCGCCTCCTGGATAACGCAAATGTCGCAGCCAACCGCGAGATGCTTCACCGCATCTCGCAGCTCCCAGTGTTTCAGGGAGATGCGTACAAGGACACGCGCGAGCGCGCCGCTCGGATGCTTGCAGGTGACAAGTGAATTCGCTCACGCGAGCTAACGAGGAGTTGAAGCCGACGGCGTCCCGAAACAGTTTGGTTGAGTAGTTCAACGATTGCGCCGCGGCTTAACTCCGGCGCGTTAGGCAGAAACGCCCAGACTGAGGAGCATGCTGGCTGATGTGGGCCGTATGGCTTGTGACCGGGTTCGCTGCAGCGCTCCTTGCCATCCCGACGATACGCCTTTGGCCGGACCTCCGGCGCGCACCGCGCGGCTG
>DASXQN010000383.1:0-1939 GCA_036507155.1 Anaerolineales bacterium | reverse complement strand
GGCAGGAGGCGGCCGGCATCGCCGTCGCCAACGGCAGCACCATGTCTATGTACAAGGACATCGGCCTGGTCTCGCACATCTTCACGCCGCAGACCCTGGCGCCGCTGATCGGTCACTACGCCATCGGGCATACGCGTTATTCCACCACCGGCTCGTCGAGCATGCGCAACGTCCAGCCCTTCATGATCGAGACCATGCACGGGCCGCTGGCGCTGGCGCATAACGGCAACCTGGTCAATTCGGGTGAGCTGCGCGATGGGCTGCTGCGCGAGGGCGTGGGCCTGTCTTCGTCATCGGACTCTGAAGTCATGACCATGATGCTGGCCCGCGCGCAGGGCAGCACCTGGAGCGACCGCATCCAGGACTGCATGAAGAAATGGCAGGGCGCCTACTCGCTGGTGATCCTGACGCGCGACTGCGTCTATGCGGTGCGCGACCCGTGGGGTTTCCGCCCGCTGAACGTGGGTACCTTGCCCTCGGGCGGCAGCGCCGTGGCCTCCGAGACCGGCGCGCTGCAGACCCTGGGCTGCGAAGTCATCCGCGAGATCAAGCCTGGCGAGATCGTGACGCTTTCCGACAAGGCCCTGGTGGTGCACCAGGCGCTCGAGCCGGTCAGCCCGCAGGCGCGCTGTGTCTTCGAGTTCATTTACTTTGCCCGTCCTGATCACGTCTGGGACGAGCAGAGTGTGCATCACGTGCGCCAGCGCCTGGGCGAGGAACTGGCCCGCGAAGTCTCCATCGACGCAGACGTGGTCATCCCCGTGCCGGATTCGTCCGTCCCGGCTGCGATCGGTTTCTCGCACGGCGCCAACATCCCCTACAACGACGGCTTCGTCAAGAACCGCTACGTCGGCCGCACCTTCATCGAACCGACCGATTCGCTGCGCAAGCGCGGCGTGGCCTTGAAATTCAACGTCATCAACGAGAACGTACGCGGCAAGCGTGTCATCATGGTGGACGACTCGATCGTACGGGGCAATACCACCGGGCCGCTGATCAAGCTGCTGCGCGGCGCCGGGGCCACCGAAGTGCACGTGGCCATCACCTGCCCGCCGATCACACACCCTTGCTTCATGGGCGTGGATATGGGCGTCTTCGAAGACCTGATCGCGCATAAACGCACCGTGGAGGAGATCCGTGAGTTCGTCGGCGCGGACAGCCTGTATTACCTCTCGCTGGAAGGCATGATGCGCGCCGTCGGCCGCACGGACGGCTACTGCCAGGCCTGCTTCACAGGGAAATATCCCATCCCGGTGGATTTGATGAATGTCAAGACCGGCTTTGAGCGAGGCATTGCGTAGGAACAGAAACGAGTAAGAAAGAATAAGGGAGAAGGAAGAACGGCGTCATTCGCTGGCTTCGCGGAGTTTAGCGAAGATTGGCGGATAAAAGGAGCAATTTATTTATGAAAGTCCTCATCATCGGCTCGGGCGGGCGGGAACATGCGATTGCTTGGAAGGTGGCGCAGTCATCGAAACTGACCAGGCTGTATATTGCTCCCGGCAACCCCGGCATGGCGGTGCAGGGGGAAAATGTTGCCATCAAGGTGGATGACCACGCCGCCATCGTCCAGTTCTGCAAAGACACGGAAATCGACTTGGTCGTGATCGGTCCCGAAGCGCCGCTGGCGGCCGGGCTGGGCGACGACCTGCGCGCAGCCGGGTTCAAGGTCTTCGGGCCATCGAAAGCCGCGGCCGAGATCGAAGCCTCCAAGGTCTTCGCCAAGGCCTTCATGCTGCGGCACGGTATCCCCACGGCCCGCTATCAAGCCTTTACCGATTTCGACGCGGCATTGGCCTATCTGCGTTCGCTGAAATATCCTGTTGTGATCAAGGCCTCCGGGCTGGCGGCGGGCAAGGGAGTCATCGTTCCGGAGACGGCCGCCGAAGCCGAGTCCGCGCTGCGGCAGGTGATGCTCGAGCACGAGTTTGGCGCGGCC
>DASXQN010000382.1:0-5427 GCA_036507155.1 Anaerolineales bacterium | reverse complement strand
GACAGCGTGATATAAACTTTCCGCTTTCAATTCGCTGAGGGCATAACAGGGCGCCTTAAGGTGTTCCGCCAGGAGCTGCGCCAGGCCCTGATCGAAAGCCGCGTGCTCCATATTGATCACGACGCTGCGCACTGCTTCATGCGCGATGAGTTCGGCGAACCGGTAGGATTCCTCCTGCGGCGGGAGCGGACCGATCGAGACGTTGCCCGCGCCGTCCGTCAGCGTGATGAGCAGCGGTTCCACGTCTGGATGCAGGTGTTTCTCGTGATTTAACACGTCGTAGGCCATCAGCAGGCCGGCCGAGAGCGGCGTCTTGCCGCCGACGGGGATGTCCATCAGCGCTCGCTGCGCAAGTTGGATCGAGTTGGTGGGACGCAGGACCAGCGTGGCGCGGTCCTTTTGGAAGACGATCAGCCCGACGCGGTCCCGGCGCTGATAGGCATCCGTCAGCAGGGACAGGATCGCGCCTTTCGTGGCGTTCATACGTTCGGCCACGGCCATGGACCAGGAGGCGTCTACCAGGAACAAGACCAGGTTCGCGACCCGCTTAACGCGGATCTTGCGCTGCAGGTCCGTCTTCTCGATCGCAAATGCGAGGCGCTTCCGTTTTTCGACGCGGCGCTTCTGATACGGCGCGGCCGCGCGGAACGTGGCATCGAAGGCGATGTCGTCGCGCCGATCGCCGGCAGGACGCGATTTGATATAGCGGCCGTGCTTGCGCTCGGTGCGTGTGAGCGAGCGGCGGCCGGCATGTCTGCGGGCTAGTTTGTCGAGGGGGGTATTGAGCTTGCGCGGCTGGAACGTCTCGCCGGTCTTGACCTTTTGCCCGCCCTCCCACCAATTGGCATTGGTGTGGGCGAACACGTCCTGAGGCATGGGCTGAGGCTCGCCCTTTTGAGGGCCCTGCTCTTGCTCATTTTCGAGACTTAAGTTTTTTTTTCCTCGGGTTGGGCCGGCTGACTCTCGGCCTTCTCTTCCGTTTCACCCGGCACGGACTGACCCGCCAACTGCTCGATGCGCTCCTGCAGTTGTTCGGTGGTCATTTCGGCCTGTTGGAAGGGGGTGCGCTTGATGCGATGAGGCAGCGCCAACTCAGCCGCCAGCGCGATGTCGTGATCGTTGATCTTGGTGCGGCCTTCGAAGGCAGCCTGCGCGCGCGCGGCCTTCAAGATGACCAGGTCGGCGCGGTGGCCGTCGACGTTGAGTGAAGCCGTCAGCGCGGCGATCGACAACAGGTCCCGGCTGCTGTGCGTGACCTGGTCTACCAGTTCACGGGCGCGGGCGATCTGGTGCGAGAGCTCGTCCTCGCGCTTCAGCCATTCCTTGCGGAAGGCCTCCGCATCCCGCTCGTAGGAGAGGTTGCGTTCCATGATCGTGACGCGCTCGCGGGCGTCGCGGATGCCGACGATATCCACGGACAGCGCGAAGCGGTCCAGCAGTTGCGGCCGCAGCTCGCCCTCTTCAGGATTCATCGTGCCGACCAGGATGAAGCGGGCCGGGTGCGCGAAGGAAATGCCCTCGCGCTCGACCGTGTTGACGCCCATGGCGGCGGAGTCCAGCAGCACGTCGACGACGTGATCGTCGAGCAGGTTGACTTCATCGATGTAGAGCAGGCCGCGGTTGGCCGAGGCCAGCACGCCCGGCTCGAAGTGGCGTTCGCCCTTCTGGATTGCCTGCTCGATGTCCAGCGTGCCCACGACGCGGTCCTCGGTGGCCGAGACCGGCAGGTTGACGAAGGAGGTCGAGCGCTCGGTCGTCGGCAGATTTCCGTTGGCAGCCGCGCGTTCGCGGCACTCCGTGCACCAGGTATTGGGATGATCCGGATCGCAGCCGAAGCGGCAGTCCAGCACCACCTTTACCCGCGGCAGCAGCGCGGCTAGGGCGCGCGAGGCGGTGGACTTGGCGGTGCCGCGTTCGCCGCGGATCAAGACCCCGCCGATGCGGGGATCGACAGCGTTGAGGATCAGGGCGCGTCGCATGCGGTCCTGTCCCACGATGGCAGTGAATGGATATATGGCAGGCATGAATAGCTTTGACTCCGAAGCGTGATTATACCGCTTTGTGCGGCACCTTGTACCGCGTTGCGGCACCTCGTATCGCGTGTTTGTCATTGCGAGCCCGCTTTGCTCCAGAGGGGCTGCGCCCCGACCAACAGCCAAGCGCGTCTCAGCGCAAACCCTCGATGTTCAGGCAGCAGTCCCACAGGGATGCTTCGCGATTGCACTGCGGTCGGAACGGAAATGACCTTTGCTCCGCAGGAACTGTGCCCCGAACGACGGGCCACCCCTCGCCCTGCTCGGGGTGCTTCGCGAAGCCCGTCTCGGAGCAAACTTATTGCCGCCGTGCCGTGACCGCTGTCGTGGAACGGCAGTTGGTCGATTTTTGCCCCTCCAGGGGGCAGGGTTGCCAACTTGTCCAATCACTTGTATAATCCAATCTACATTTTCGTAATCGGAGTCAAGCCAGTGATGGATCAGAATGAGTCCCTGCCCGGGCAGGGGGCCGGAGACGCCAGCCCGCAGGGTGATTCGAACAACAACCAAAGCATGGAATCGCTTCTGGAGAGTGAATCGCTCAACGTAGATTTACCGCAGACGGGGGAAATTCGCAAAGGAACGATTGCCAGCATCAGCCCCAGTCAGATATTGGTGAGCATCGGCGCCAAGTCAGAAGGCGTCATCTCCGGCCGCGACCTGGAACAACTCACCGAAGAAGAACGGGCGGAGTTGAAGGTGGGGCAGGAGATGAACGTCTACGTCGTCAATCCCGAGGACCCCAACGGGAACGTCGTCCTGTCGTTCCGCCGCGCCCAGGAACAGATCTCCTGGGAAAATGTCGAAAAAATGATCGCCGAAGAGACCGTGATCGAGAGCAAGATCATCGGTTTCAACAAGGGCGGCTTGATCGTGCCGGTCGGCGGGCTGCGCGGTTTCGTGCCGGCCTCGCAGGTGAGCGCCATGCGCCGCAGCATGTCCACCGGTGATACGCCTGAACAGCGCTGGCAGAAGATGGTCGGCGAGCCGATCTCGGTGCGCATCATCGAAGTCGACCGCGAGCGCCGCAGGTTGATCCTGTCGGAGCGTGCTGCCACCACGGAGTCACGCGCCTCGATCAAGGAACGCGTGATCAACGAGCTCGAAGAAGGCAAGATCTATACCGGTCGCGTCACCAGCCTGGCGGACTTCGGCGCCTTCGTCAACATCAACGGGGCCGACGGCCTCGTGCACCTGTCCGAGCTTTCGTGGGATCGCATCCAGCACCCGCGCGAGATGCTCGAAGTCGGCCAGGAAGTCAAAGTCAAGGTCATTAACATCGATCGCGAGAAGCGCCGCATCGGCTTGTCGATGCGCGCGCTGCAGGACGATCCGTGGAAAGACCGCGTCGCCAAGTACAGCGTGGGCCAGCTGGTGGAGGGCGCCATCACGCGTCTCACCAAGTTCGGCGCCTTCGCCCGCCTGGAGGGCGACATCGAAGGCTTGATCCATATCTCAGAGATCAGTGACCAGCGCATCGAACACCCCAAGGAAGTGATTAAAGAGGGCGACGTCAAGACGCTGCGCGTGATTCGGATCGACCCCGAACAGCATCGCATCGGCCTCAGCCTGCGCAAGGTGGATTCAGCCGCCTTCGCGGACAAAGACTTCAAGATGCTGACCGAGCAGTACGACAGCGACGCCGAAGACTTCTCCGGGCCGCCGGCCGAGGACGAAGCGGCCGGCGATACGGAAGAAAAATAAATTCTCAGAGCGCGGCGTTCCAACGCCGCGCTCTGCTGTCAGCTCATGCCCCTGATCGTCGATTCCCATAACGACCTGGCCTGGAACATCCTCTCGTTCGGCCGCGATTACACCCGCGCGGCCGCCGAGACGCGCCGCCTGGAAGCGGGCTCTGCTGCGGTCGCCGAGAACGGTAACACGCTGCTGGGTTGGCCCGACTATCAGCGCGGGCAGGTGGCACTGGTGTTTTCGACGCTCTTCGCCGCGCCGCTTCGTCACCGCACGCATATCTCTGAGACACAGGTCTACGAAACATCAGAGGAGGCCCATCGCCTCTATCGCGCGCAATTGATGGCGTATCAGCGGCTGACCGATTCGCACCCGGACAAATTCCAATTGATCGGCTCCGGCCCGGACCTGAAGCGGGTCCTGGACGATTGGCGCGCTCCCCGCCCGCCTGCGCCCGATGCGCCGCCGGGCCATCCGGTCGGGCTGGTCGTGCTGATGGAGGGCGGCGACGGGATCCGATCGCTCGACGAACTTGCCGAGTGGCACGAGCTCGGCGTGCGCGTCATCGGGCCGGCCTGGGCCGGGACGCGTTTCTGCGGCGGCACCCGCGAGCCCGGTCCGTTGACCGCGGAGGGGCGCGCGTTGCTGGCCGCCATGGCGGATCACCATTTCTTCCTGGATATCAGTCACATGGATGAGCCGGCTGCGTTGGAGGCCCTCGATCGCTACGCAGGACCTGTGATCGCGACCCACGGAAATTGCCTGGCGCTGCTGCCGGATTTCCCCACCAACCGGCAATTCTCGGACCGCCTGATCCGCGGCCTGATCGAGCGCGATGGCGCCCTCGGCGTAGTGCCGTACAATGTATTTCTCAAGAGCGGCTGGACGCGCGCCTCGAACCGGCGCGATGAGGTGCACATCGACGACCTGCTGCTGCACATCGACCACATCTGTCAGCTCGCCGGCGATTCCCTGCACACCGGCATCGGCACGGATTTTGACGGCGGTTTCGGGTTAGAATCAGTACCTCCGCAGATCGATACGATCGCAGACCTGCAAAATCTCGACGCCATGTTAACGGCCCGCGGTTATTCTGAAGATGACGTGGAAAACATCCTCGGCCGGAACTGGCTCACCCGCCTCGAAAAGGACCTGCCTGCCTCATGACCGAAAATAGCGCTGCCGGCGAGTTGATCCGCTCCGATTCGATCCGCTTTCAAACGCCCTCGCGCGTGCGCGTGCGAACCGGACTGATCTTCACGATGTTCGGCTTATTCATCTTCATGGTGGGAGCCAAGCCGAATTGGTTTGGCTGGGACCGCAGCCCCGTGGTCGGCTTCGTGCAGATCGCGGTCTTCCTGGTTGGGTTGGCGATGATCTGCCTCGGCGGTTACATCGGCATGCTCGCGCTGTGGAAGGGTGTGCAGCGCACAATTGCCGCGGATATCGGTCTGCGCCTGGTGAGCACCGGCTATGTAGTGGCGGTTTTCTCGGGGATGGCAGATGTATTTGGGATGGGTTCGCAATTCCTGCCGGACGTTCCGTACTTCGGCCCGTGGCAGGCGAGCGGCGTGCTGATCGGCGAGATCGTGATCGCCATTGGGTTCCTGCTCCTAATACCGTTCGGATCGCACGGACAGCCGTCCGGGCCTCGATAATCTTGCTCCCAATCCCTGGAGTGCGGACTTCAGTCCGCCTGAAT
>DASXQN010000381.1:0-5533 GCA_036507155.1 Anaerolineales bacterium | reverse complement strand
ATTACGGCCGCCATCATCACGATGGGAAAGAGTCTGGGTCTGACCGTGGTGGCCGAGGGTGTGGAGACCCTGGAACAGCTCGATTTCCTGCGCGCGCACGGATGTGACGAATTTCAGGGTTACTACGCCCACAGGCCGATGGCGGCGGATGAGTTCGCGCAATTGCTGCAAATCGAGATGGAGCAGATCAGGATTTCACTGGCTTAGTGCCCGATAATTTTCTTCAAGGCGGGGGTCAGGCCTTGCCTTTTGCTGCATTGTGAAGAAGCAATGGTCAGGGCTTCCGGAAGCGCAGCACGAACCGATCGCTGGTGCCACGGCGTTCCCCGGCGGCACGCGGCGAATCATTCCAATCCCGAGTGTCGTCCTTGTTGCGGAGGAAATCAGCTTGCGCATCGAGCACGAAACCTGCCGCCAGTACTTCCGACTTGACGACATCCTCCGCAATCCGGTGAAAAGTATCGGTCACTTTGGCACCGTCCTCCGATCGCGCGCTGTGATCGACAATCACAAATAGACCGCCCGGCTTGAGTGCAGCGAACACGGCCTTGTTCATGGCCTCGCGATTCACCCCGAGCCAGACCGTATCGTGATAGAAGAGCACCATCGTGACTGCGTCGAGCGGACGCAAGCCGTCTGGAAAGGGATCGTCGAAATCGCGATCCAGACGCACGACACCCATCATCACCGGCTTTGCGAGTCGCGCGCTCCAGGGCTTTTCCAGAAACATCTCCAGCATTTTCTTGGAGTTCTGCCCGTAGACGACGCCTTCGCTGCCTACCGCGCGCTTGAGTAACTCGGTTGTATAGCCACCGCCGGCGCCCAGATCGGCAATTCGCCAACCCGGCTGTATGCCCAGGAAGGCGAGCAGCTCGACCGGTTTGCGACCGGCATCGAGCGCGCGATCCTCAGGGCTGCGGTCTGCCGCTGCGACGACAGCGTTTGCAACCGTCATCGAATCCTGACTCAACGCGTGTTCAGAGAGGCTGGCGGTTACCAGAAACACGGCGAGCAACGATATGTAGACTTTATTCATGCATTTCTCCAGTCAGTTCAGATCCATTTTTGATTGCCGGAACGAGTGAATTTCTCTCACACAGGGACATCGCGCCGGGACCGGGGCATCCTATATCAATTCGGAAGGTTTATGCTGTTGCAAACCTTCCCGCTCCCGACCCATGAAGAAGCTATTTGGCGCCAGCCGAAGGATTTCAGCCGCACCGGGACAAAAGGGGACACACCCCATTGGAAGGGACGACCGCGCTATTCAGTCGCGAACTTTGACTGCGGCGACTCCAGGCGCCGTTCTCCCCGGTCCTCGTATCCGCAGTCGGCGCATCGCCCACCTTTGGATCATTGCCGGCCTCTTTACGTGCAACGCGTGGTTGCCCAGCGCGCACGCCGACGGATCGGTCGAGGGGTCGGTGGTCATCGAGCCCATGAAGCCTGCGACCGGTCCTGGTTACCGAGTGCAGACGAAGAACCCCGTTCAACCGCCGGATCCGGAGGTCGCCATCGTGTTTTTGGAGACAGACGACGGCAGCTATCCAAGAGCGCGCGTGGATCAGGTGGTGCGCATCAGCCAGAAGGGCTACCAATTCCGTCCCGCGGTGACGGCCGTGCAGACCGGTAGCCGGGTGGCCTTTCCGAATCAGGACGACGAGTTCCACAATGTCTTCTCGTACTCGCGTGTGAAGCGATTCGATTTGGGTCGCTTTCGAAAGGACGAGAAGAGTGCCGTGTTGACGTTCGAGAAGCCCGGATTGGTGAAGATCTACTGCGAGATCCATAGGCACATGCGCAACCTGCTGCTCGTGCTGGACACACCGTGGTTCACGGCTAGCGACGCGCAAGGCCGTTTCGTGTTGAACAATGTACCGGCCGGCGATTATTGGCTGAAGGCATTTCTTCCCTCGGAGAAGGTGCTTCAGGTCCGGGTGAGCATTGCCGATGGGAAGACAACCGCTGTTAACCTGGCGCGCTGAAGCATGAGTTTTCGCACCAAATTGTTGCAAGCGATCATGGGCATTGTCGTCGTCACCACGGCGGCCAGCCTGCTTATCGCTCAGCATCAGAACAGCGATTCCTATAAGGCGGTGGTGGACGATCTGTTTCGCCATCAGTTGAGCAGCTTCCAACAAGAGCAGGAGATCCGGTTGGCCATCGCCGCGCAGGAGGCGCGGCGCCTGGCGGATTCAGTGCGTTTGTTCGCGGCTCTCGAGGCGAACGACCCTGAGGTATACAAGATCGCCGGCGATGAATTGAGGTTGGGCGACTTTGCTTTTTTCCGTCTGCTCAATGCCCAAGGAGAGATCATTGCGCCTCCCGAAGACGGCCGCGCCGGGTTGCCGGGCATTCACGTGTTACAGCGACAGCTGATCCCGAAGATCGCGCAGGAAGCGCCTGCGGTCGCGAAAGTTCAATTGGGCTTTATCCAGGTTCACCAGCGCGACGACGCGCAAGTGTTTCGGGTTATGGCCAGTCCGATCACCAACTTCGGGACCATTGTCGGCACCTTGATTCTCGGGCAGCGCATCAAGGGCCTTAGCCCTGAGCGCACTGGCGAGCAGGCAGCACATCACCTTCAGTCTGGATTCTGGCTGGACGGGCGATTGACGGGAGACGATATTCCAGGCGCAGTGCGGGACTCGCTGACGGAAACGCTGACAAGGGCGCAGACGCAAGACATGAGCAATGGTCAGCTTAGAACCGCGGAGGAAGAGTACCGATTCGAACGATTTCTCTTGAACGAGGGTTCTTCCTATCCGCCGGCCTATCTGGTCTCCGTCTTTTCATTGGCCGAATTTCAGTCGCTGCAACGCCTTCTCGCGCTGCGAATCGCGCTGACCGGCCTCGCCGCACTGTTGCTGGCCGCGCTGGTGGGATTCATGTTCTCGCGGCAGCTGGCACAACCGGTCGCGGATCTCGTGTCCGCGACACGTGAGATCAGAAAGGGCAACTACGACGTGAAGTTGCCGCGTTCCTCGACGCGCGAGATGAACACGCTGGCAGAGTCCTTCAATGACATGGCCGCCGGGCTCGCACTGAAGGACCGCTATCACTCGGTGCTCCATCGGGTGACCGATCCTCAAGTGGCGGAAGAGCTGATCGCGGGGCGCGTGCGACTGGGCGGCGAGTTGCGCGAGGTGACGGTCGTGTTTTGCGACATCCGTGGTTATACCGCCATGACCGTGGGACGCGATCCCACGGAAGTGATTGAACTCCTCAACTGTCACTTGAGCGCTCTGACGCACATCGTGCAGGCTCATCGTGGTGTAATCAGCCAGTTTGTCGGGGACGCCATCTTCACCCTCTTCGGTGCACCGAAGAGCTACGGCGATGACGCTGAACGCGCCGTGCGTTGTGCATGGGCGATGATGCGCGAGCGCGAGCGCATGAACAGCGAGTCGTCCGAGCCGCTTCGCATCGGTATCGGCATCGCCTCCGGCCAGATGGTGGCAGGATGCATCGGCGCCGAGAGCCGCAGCGATTATGTGGTCGTGGGCGAGCGCGTAAATCTGGCAGCACGCCTGTGCAGCTCGGCCGCAGCGGGCGAGATCCTGATCGACGAGGAGACACGAATCCGAGCCGGGAATGCCGTGTCCGGTGAACCCCTGCAACCGCTGTCGCTGAAGGGATTCTCGCAGCCAGTGCCCGTCTTTCGCGTCCTGGGTGTTCAGGATTCACTGTCATGAGCATTCAACTGCGCGCTTCCGTGTCCCGTTCCATTCGCGCCTGGGTCGTGACCTCTGCTGCTTTGTGCCCGCTCGCGGATGCGAGCGCCCAGGAATTGCTGGATGCGTTGGATGACAAGCTGGTGTACATGTCGGCCGGAGGGACCTTGCTGGCCGATCTCTCGTTCGTCGCTGATGTCACGCTGTTCGCAGCCGAGCCGCCGGCGCGAGGACTGCTGTTCACCGATGGCGATTTTTTCCTGGCGCCGCGGCTGTCCGCGTTTCTCGACGTGCAACTGGGCGACCGCGTGATACTGCACGGGCAGATGCGGGCGGATCGCGGTTTTGATCCCGGCTCCGAGCCCGGTGGTGAAGTTCGACTGGACGAATACTTTGTGCAATTCCGCGCCTCGGACGCCAACGAAGTCAAACTGCGTGCCGGTAAGTATGCGACGGTCTTCGGTAGTTGGGCCCCGCGTAGTCTCACCTGGGACAGTCCGCTGATCACCGCGCCGAACGCCTACGAGGATTTGGTTCCGATCACCCACAGTGCCGCGCCCGGCAGCCTGGCTGCCTTTGCCGCGCGCCGTGACATGGCGGCTAACAAGGCCGGGTGGGTACCCATCATTTGGGGTCCGTCCTATGCCACCGGTGCCGCGGTGCTGGGCCGCATCAACGCCTTCGACTACGCTTTGGAGGTCAAGAATGTAGCGCTATCCTCGCCACCTGAGACTTGGGACGGCATCGACAATGGATTTCCAACGCGAACCACGGCGACTGTTCGGCTTGGGCTCCAGCCGGCGCCGGAATGGACACTGGGATCGTCGTTCAGCCGCGGTCCTTATATGCAGGAAAGCGCCCAGGCAACGCTACCCACCGGCACCAGCGTGGATGATTTCTACCAGACGACCTGGGGTTTGGACGCCGGTTACGCGCACCGTAGTTGGCAGGTATGGAGCGAGCTGATCTATGCGATTTTTGATGTACCCCGCGTGGGTGAGGTGGATGTACTCAGCGGCTACATCGAGGCCAAATACAAAATCACCCCACAGTTCTGGACGGCGCTGCGCGTGAACCAATCGTGGTTCGGTGACATTCCCGGTCTCACGATTTCGTGGGATCGCAATACTTCGAGCTTGGATCTTGGGCTAGGCTACCGGGCCAGCACCCACATAGAAGCGAAGCTCCAATACAGCTTCGCTCACCAGCAGGGGCCAGATACCGAAGGGAGTCACCTTTTCGCAGCACAGGTAATCGTGCGGTTTTAGGTCATGGTTAGGTCATGGGGTCAGGCTTGGTATATTGCATCAATGCAGCACGGTCCTAACTCGTGGATGTATCACCTATAGCGCTATTCCCGGGTAACCAGCCGTAGCAATCCAGATAGATCCAGCAGACCAGCAGCACGACGCGCCGGTCATGGTTGAGCCAGTTCAGTTCAGCGCCTTGTCAGCGCGCAGTCTGTCCACCAGCAAATCAACGAATGTCCGGACCTTGGCAGACGCTTGCCGGCCTTCGCTGTGCAGGACATGGATCGGCAGGCGAGGCGGTTCGTAATCGGTCAGTACCGCCTTCAACTGACCCGAGGCCAGGAACGCGGCGACTTGGTAAGAGAGCAGGCGAGTCACGCCGAAACCCTGCACGGCCGCCACAATGGCGGCTTCATTATTCGTGACCGTCAGCCGCGGCGCCAGTTTGACGCCGGTCGTTTTCCTGCCGTTGACGAATTTCCAATCGACGGAGGATGACACTGAGATCGAGGCAACAACGGTGTGTCTGGCGAGGTCGCCAGGAACGCGCGGGACGCCATTCGCCTTGAGGTATTCCGGCGATGCGCATACGACGCGGCGCACATGGCC
>DASXQN010000380.1:0-3322 GCA_036507155.1 Anaerolineales bacterium | reverse complement strand
AGAGAAATGTCACGGATCTACTATGGACAAGCGATGATGGAGGCGAGCGTAGGTTCCGCCTTTGATCGTGCAGTGGCTGCAGTGCGAAAGGCTGGGGATCGGCTCAATCCACAAGCCCAGCACTATCGCCGCGAGCTGACCAACCTCGGCCTAGGCGGTGAGCCCGCGCAGATACGCGCTGCTTTACAGCGCTACTTTGGGGTGAATTTTCCTTTGAACGTGGCCGATACCCAGTTCGTCGCCAGGTTGTCTACCGTGTATAGCGCAATGGCAACCGCATTGAACACATGGACCGTTCACGTCTCTTACGCGGACCGTTGGGAGCACGATGTCGAGGAGTACGCTAAAACGTGGCCGCCGGTGATATTCCCAAACAATGTTGGAGACGTTGATCCGTCGAACCCGAACAGTTTCCAAGGGCGTTGGTCCGACGTCCGGGCGAATATCGACCAGGGAACGCAGGAATACACCTTCGTGCATAACGGGGCGAATGTAACGGTGAAGCCTGCAACGCAACTGTCATTCAAGGTTGTCCTGAACTCGAAGTTCCGGAACGTGAGCGACTTGATGAAATGCGAGACGATCATCCACGAAATGTCGCATGCGCTTGCGGAGACTAATGACGACGCGTACGCAGACGACCTGGCGACCGCGCGAGGGATCTGCGCCGCGGTGGGTTCCGCGAGCGCGCGCGATATCGCTGATTGCTGGGGTTTCTTCCCGCTCGACTGGTGATGACGAAACGACGGGGTGGACCGCGCGTAGGTTCACCCCGGTCTGAGGGGAAGAACGGGGGCGATCCGTGTAAGGCGGGCTTGAGCCCGCCCTACGGCCCGCGCCCGCCCCCGTCCACCGTCTCAGGCACTTGCCACCTCCTTCGGCGCGGCTGACGCAGACGGCGCTCGAGCGTCAACCATCCAGCAGGCGGCAGTAAAGCGGACTTCAGAGCCGTGCACATAGGGATCAAAGGCGGCGCGGACCGTTTCGATGATCCGCGTGCGAGTCCGCTCGTCCGCGTCTTGCAGGACCAGGCCGACGGGGCCGAGCCGGGTCAGGTAACGGACCAGCTCCTTTTCTGGCAGGGCGCAGGCCACATCGATCGGCCTGATATCGATCTCGGCCCAGTCGCTCTCCTCCAGGATGCGATAGACCCGGAGCCTATCTGCGAAGGCGAATTGTCCCGGCGCGTCCGGCCGACGGGCTGGGAGGTTCGGCAGGAACGGTGCCGCGGCGCGCTCGGCCGTCGTCATGAACGGATTTTCTGCAGCACTTCGCCAAGCGACAAACCGGAACTCGGCGTCGTCCCTTGCGGCACGCCGCAGGTTCGCAAATGCCTGGACGGAGTCGTCGAAGAACATGACGCCGAAGCGCGAAATGATCGTGTCGAAGCTTGCAGGCTCGAAGGCATGGGTCTGCGCGTCGGCGCGGATGAAGCTTGCCGGCGTGCTTTCCCGTTCGGCGCGGGCCCGGGCGGCGGCGATCATCGGCTCCGAAATGTCGATGCCGATGCAGCGGCCCTTCGCTCCGAGCCGCCGCGCGACGGCGAGCGTCGTGCTGCCCGTGCCGCAGCCGATGTCGAGGACCTGGCCTGCGGATCCGGCGGAAACCACTTCGAGGAGCAGGTCTTCGAATGGTTTGAACATCTGGTCGAGCACTTCCTGCGCCTCGACCCAGGCGCGTCCGGCGCGGCCGTTCCAAAGCTTCGTCTGCTCGTCATCGGTCTGCTGCGTGACATCCATGATCGTCTCCCTTTACTTGCCTTCAAGAAGCGGAAGCTGCACGGTGCCACTTCAAGTCGACTTGAGGTCAAGAGGGTGAGAGATTTGGACATAACCGAGGTGGCGCAGCAGTCCGGCGTTCCTGCCTCGACGCTGCGCTTCTATGAGGAAAAGGGGCTGATCGCCTCCATCGGCAGGCGGGGTCTGCGCCGTCTGTTCGATCCCGGCGTGCTGGAACGGCTGGCGCTGATCGCGCTGGGGCGCGCCGCCGGTTTTTCGCTCGACGAGATCGCGCTCATGTTCGCGGCGGACGGGCAGCCACGCATCGATAGGCAGATGCTCGCGGCCAAGGCGAAGGAGCTGGACAGGACGATCCGCCAACTGAGCGCCATGCGCGACGGCCTGCGGCACGCCGCTGCCTGCCGCGCGCCGAGCCACATGGAATGCCCCACCTTCCGCCGCATTCTGCGGGCCGCCGCGTCTGGAACTATTGGAGCGCGAATAAAGAGGGCTCCGCAGCCACCGCGGAACTAGTTCCAGGAGGGATCAATTGCAGGAGCATCAATTGCCTTCGTAGCAAACTGGGGCAGAGACGGATAAGGGGGGAGGTTCATTTGTCCATCAACGAGAATGAAGCGGACCCTTAATCGATTCCGGAAGACCTCTGCGACCCTTCCGCGCCTAGCCGCATCTGAAGCAGATCGACGCGCCATCCCGCGCCCTTCTGCCACGAGTTAAAGGACTAACGCATGCGATTCCCCGTCGTCGCCGTATTGCCCATCGGCCTGCTGATGCTGGCATCGGCACCGCTCCCGGCTCAGGACATCGAGCCGATGCGTTCCGGATTCGATCATCAGCTGCGGCGCGCGATCGTCGCCACGGGCAACCCGTCGAGCGCTTCCCGATCATGGAGCGAATGGCTCGTTACAACGTGCCCGGCCTGAGTTCCGGGCAGATGATTGCGTACCGTACGAGGCGACGAGGGTGAAACCCTAGATTGAAGAAATCGGAGTAAACCCGCGTAAGGCGGGCTTGAGCCCGCCTTACGGTTCTCACTATCCCCGGTGGGGACCTTAGGATGTGGACTCTGGCCTGTTTCAGGATGAGGAGGGATATGAACCGGATCGGCATTGGGATTGTGGTCGGCGTGCTGGCGTGTACGGCTTCGGCTTCGGCTGCGGCGCAGAGTGCGGTATCAAAGAACTTCGACACGGCGGCAGCGCCCGCCATCCATATCGAGGATGTCGACCGCTTCTACCAGGTCTATGACGCCGCTGGCGGGCGCCCGACGGTCGAACAACTCCAGCACGACTACCTCGATCCGGGTTCGGACGGGCTGCACCAGTTCGCCAAGGTGCGAAACATCACCGGGACCAGAATCGCCGAGAACCTGGCCAAGCGTCCGGAGATCTATTCGAGCGCGAAGCGTTGCATGGCCGTCCTGCCCCGCGTGCGCCAGCGCGTGGAGGTCGCCCTGGGTACGCTGGCTCGTCTCTATTCGGAAGCGCGATTGCCGCCGGTCACGATCGCCGTTGGCCGGGGGAAGCCCGTAGGGGTGGGTAGCCCCGTCACCGGCCTCCAGATCGGCCTCGAGGCGCTTTGCG
>DASXQN010000379.1:0-7158 GCA_036507155.1 Anaerolineales bacterium | reverse complement strand
GACGATGATCCTGCCAAACGCGGGCAGGAGATCTACGGCGTACGCGTGCTCGGGCCGATCTTCGAGCTGGCTGCAGTGCTGGACGAACAACGTGTCGATGAAGTCATCATCGCCATTCCGTCCGCGCCGGGTCGCGTGGTGCGGCTCGTGACGGATGTCTGTCGCATCAAAGGCATTCCGTCGCGCACGATGCCCGGTATCTATGAGTTGATCGGCGGCAAGGTCAGCGTGAGCCGCCTCCGCGAGGTGGATATCACTGACCTCCTGCGCCGCGATCCGGTACGAGTGAACGACGAGGCCGTGGGCCAGGCGCTGGCGGGCAAACGCGTTCTCGTGACCGGGGCCGGCGGTTCGATCGGCCGCGAGCTGTGCCGACAGATCGCGCGCCGCGGCCCGTCGGAGCTGGTCCTGCTCGGCCATGGCGAAAACAGCATCTTCGAGGTGCTGCTCGAGCTGCGCGAAGATTATCCGGGACTGACGATCCTGCCGATCATCGCGGACGTGCGCGACCACGAACGGCTCGCTGCGGTGTTCGCAGAACATCGGCCGCAGTTGGTGTTTCACGCCGCCGCCCACAAGCACGTCCCGCTCATGGAGGCCAATGTGAGCGAGGCTGTCACGAACAATGTCATCGGCACACAAAATGTGGTGGAGGTGGCGGCGGAAGCCAATGTCGAGCGCGTGGTCCTGATTTCTACGGACAAGGCGGTGCAGCCGACCAGCATTTACGGCGCCACGAAGCGACTGGCGGAAATGCTGGTCCTGGACGCGGCTGCGCGTACTGGACTGCCGTTCACCGTCGTTCGTTTCGGAAACGTGCTCGGCAGCCGCGGTAGCATCATCCCGATCTTCAAGAAACAGATCCAACGCGGCGGTCCGCTTACGATTACGCACCCGGAGATGCGCCGCTTCTTTATGACCATCCCCGAGGCGGTCTACCTCGTGCTGCAAGCCGCGTCGATGGGGCGCGGCGGCGAATTGTTCGTGCTGAATATGGGCGAGCCGGTTCGCATCCTCGATCTGGCCGAAGACCTGATCCGGCTCTCGGGTCTCGAGCCTGGCCGAGATATCGAGATCGTTTTCACCGGAACGCGGCCCGGCGAAAAACTGCTCGAGGAATTGTGGGACGCCGGAACGCCGTTGGAGAAAACGGCGCACCCGGATATCTTCCGGCTCGCCTCTCCCGGGACGTTGAACGGGCACGGCTTGCAAGCGGCGTTGGACGCGCTGCGGGCCGCCTGCCATCAATCCGATGCCGCGGCGATCATCCAGACCCTCAACGCGGCCGTCCCTGGCGCATCCATCCGGGCATCGAATTCCGAGCCGCTGTACGACGCCTCATCGCTGATCTGATCGTCATGCCCGAGATCTCTCTTTCTGAGTGGCGAGCTTTCATCCTCGCGCATCCCGAAATACATCTCCTGCAAATGGCGGAGTGGGGCGAGTTGAAGTCAGGTTTCGGCTGGCGCGCGGTGCGTCTTTTGACGGCGGAGACCGGTGTGCAACTTCTCCTGCGTAAACTTCCCTTTGGTTTAACGATTGCATATTTGCCGAAGCCGGGCCTCGATCCTGCGCGTTGGGTGCGGGCCGAGACGCTGCGGGCTGAGATTGACGCTGTGTGCAGGCGGAACCGCGCGATCTTCTGCAAGATCGAACTCGACTGCTGGCAGGACGAATCCGCCGCGCCGCCCGCTTATGATGCGAAGTCTCTACCGAGCCGCCAGGACATCCAGCCCCCGCGCACGATCCTGATCGACCTGCGGGGATCGGAGGACGAGATCCTGGGTCGGATGAAACAGAAAACGCGCTACAACATCAAGCTGGCCGAGAAGAAGGACGTCTCGGTTCGGCCCTGGCAGGATCTGGCTGCTTTCCATGACATGCTGCAAGCCACCGGCCGAAGGGATGGCTTTGGCGTACATTCGCTGGCTTATTATCAACGGGCGTACGAACTCTTCCACCCGATCGGTGGCTGCGAACTTCTCGTGGCCGAATATGAGGGACGGCCGCTCGCCGCGTTGATGGTCTTCGCGCACGGCCGGCGCGCCTGGTATGTCTATGGCGCCTCCACCGACGAGGAGCGCAACCGCATGCCGACGTATCTGTTGCAATGGGCAGCCATGCGCTGGGCCAAGGCTCGCGGCTGCGATGAATATGACCTGTGGGGCGTGCCGGATGAAGATGAGCCGACGCTGGAGGCTGGCTTCGAGTCGCGCCGCGATGGGCTTTGGGGCGTGTACCGCTTCAAGCGCGGGTTCGGCGGCGAGCTCAAGCGCGCGGTCCAGGTATTGGACCGCGTCTACATGCCCTGGCTGTATCGATTGTATATTTCGCGGCGATCCGTTGGGGAGGCAGCCTGATGCAAACGTTCTCCGGATCGGCGGCCGAG
Source organism: Anaerolineales bacterium (assembly GCA_036507155.1). Classification (GTDB taxonomy): domain Bacteria; phylum Chloroflexota; class Anaerolineae; order Anaerolineales; family Villigracilaceae; genus DASXQN01. The sequence goes on along the minus strand of DASXQN010000379.1, from coordinate 4,769 downwards.
TGGAATGCGCTGATCGCCGCGTTGCCCGATCCGCATCTGCTTCAGACCTGGGAGTGGTCGCAGGTCAAGGCAAAATATGGCTGGAAACCGACGCCGCTTGTGTGGAGTGACGCGGCCGGGAAGACCGTTGCCGCGGCGCTGATCTTGAGCAAACAGATCCTGACGCGCGGCTTTGCCGCGCCGTTCCAACTGCACTACGTTCCGAAGGGGCCATTGATGAACTGGAGCGACGTCGCCTTGCGGGGCCATGTCATCGACGACTTGCAATCCTTCACCAGGAAGCATAGCGGGCTGTTTCTTAAGGTCGAGCCGGATGTGGTGCTTGGAACCGGAGTCCCGGGCCAGGCAGATGAGCGCTCCGACAAGGCTGGGCTGGAAGTGCAGTCCGAGTTGAAACGGCGAGGCTGGGTATTTTCCGCTGATCAGGTCCAGTTTCGGAACACCGTCTTGATCGATCTCTCGGCGGGTGAAGAAGAGCTGCTGGCGCGCATGAAGCAAAAGACGCGGTACAACGTCCGGCTTGCCACGAAGAAAGGCGTCACGGTGCGCGTAGGCACGACGCGTGACCTGCCGCTGCTGTACAAGATGTACGCGGAAACCAGCGTCCGCGATGGATTTGTGATCCGCGATGAACGCTATTACGCCACAGTCTGGGAAGCTTTCATACGCGCCGATTCCGGCATCCAGCCGCGCGCCGAGCCGCTGATCGCTGAGTATGACGGCAAGCCATTGGCCGCGATCTTTCTCTTCATTTTCGGCGGCCGGGCGTATTATCTCTATGGCATGTCGCGCGACGAGCACCGCGAGCTGATGCCTGCTTACCTGGTACAGTGGGAAGCGATCCGACGCGCCAAAGCCGCGGGCTGCACAGTCTATGATCTGTGGGGCGCTCCCGAAGAGTTCGGTGAGAGCGACGATCTGTGGGGTGTCTATCGTTTCAAAGAGGGGCTGGGCGGCCGCGTCGTCCGCACGTTGGGTGCGTGGGATTACGCGCCCAACAGTCTCTGGTATGGGCTGTACGCGAAGGTGATGCCTAAGGTGCTGGACATCATGCGTTTCCGAGGCCGCGCGCGCACGCGCGATGCTTTGAGTTAGAATCCACGAAGGACACTAAGCGACACGAAGAAAAAAGGGGGATCAGATGGTTGAATTGTTGCTAAAGGAAGAAGTGTTCGCGATCATAGGCGCCGCAATTGAGGTCCATCGCGAACTAGGACCGGGATTTCTTGAACCTGTGTATCAAGAGGCGCTTGAAATTGAATCCGACTCGCGCAAGCTGCCGTTCGAGTCGCAGAAGGTTCTGCAAGTTCGCTACAAGGATCAAATTTTGCGGAAGCAATATCTCGCCGATATAGTGTACTTCAAACAGATCATCGTCGAGCTGAAAGCGTTGGATCGGCTTACGGGTCGCGAAGAAGCCCAGCTCTTGAATTACCTTAAGGCGACCGGCATCAGAGTTGGGTTGCTCATCAATTTTGGAAGTCGGGGCAGATTGGAATGGAGCCGGTTTGTCTTGTAACCCTTCGTGTAGCTTCGTGCCCTTCGTGGATTTATCGTTATGCCTGAACTTCCGCGTCTCAACATAGCCCACCTGCCCACCCCGATCGACGAACTGCCGCGGCTCTCCAAAGCTCTCGGCGGACCGCGGCTGCTGGTCAAGCGCGATGACCTGACCGGCCTGGCGTTCGGGGGCAACAAGACGCGCAAGCTCGAATTCCTGCTCGGTGAGGCCAGGCGGCAGCGCGCCGATGTCCTGGTGACTGCCGGCCCGTTGCAGTCCAACCACTGCCGTCAGACTGCGGCGGCCGCGGCGCGCTTCGGTTTTGAGTGCCGGCTCGTGCTGTCAGGCGAGCCGCCTGCGGCAGCGAGCGCCAACCTGCTGCTCGATCAGCTATTCAACGCGAAGATTATTTACTGCGAGCGCGCCGACCGCGATACGAAACTGCAGGAGGCGTTCGATGCGGCGCGCGCCGAGGGGCGGCGACCTTATCTGATCCCGATGGGTGGCTCGAATCCCACCGGCGCGCTGGGCTATGTCTTCGCGATGGAGGAATTTGCGGCGCAGAATGTCGCTGCGGACTGGATCGTATTTGCATCCTCGTCTGGCGGGACACAGGCAGGCATGCTGGTGGGCGCACGCGTCTTCAATTGCAAGTCGAAGCTACTTGGTATCAGTGTGGACGAGCCTCAGCGCAAGGTGCAGGTGCACGTCGCAAGCCTGGCGGTGGAGACCTCGCGCAAGTTCGGCTCGCGCATCAGATTCCTCGCGGACGAGGTGCCTGTGAACGGCGACTATTGCAGCGCGGGCTACGGGTTCATCACGGAAGCGGAGCGCGCGGCGCTCAGACAATTCGCGGAATTGGAAGGGCTGCTGCTCGATCCGGTATACACGGGACGCGCGGCAGCCGGGCTGATCGATCTGATCCGCAAGGGATTCTTCAAGAAGGACGAGACTGTGCTGTTCTGGCACACAGGCGGGACACCAGCTCTGTTCGCGGAACAGTATAGCTCGGCGTTGGTTTAGACATTGAAGCGCATAGGCACGACCCCATTTCATGGGGCGGGCGAACGCGAAGCCGGTCTCTCCGATGCTTCGCGCTCTAGCTTTCCTCGCGGTTAATCTATTCGATACATGTGCGCGTGAGTGACGGACCTGCATCGACGCCGCAACCATCCGACTCATTGTTCTCGAGCAAGAGATCGTCATACAATTTCGTGAGAGTCACCGCACCCCAGCCATTCTCCCGCATCCAGGGATACGCCTGCAGGCTGGTGTTGTAATCTTGCGTCCGAATGTGCATCAGCACGATGTCGCCGTTGCGTGAATTGCGCGCGGCGTTCAGCCCCACCTGCAGCTCGCCTCCCCAACCCGTGGACCAAATGGTGTTCACCAGTTTGCGCTCCCGGCATAAGACATCGAATGAGTAACTCAACACACCGAAGGGCGGGCGGCCGAAGCGGATCGTCGGCTGGAAGCCGAGAACGTCAACCAGCGCCTCGGCCCAGCGGTCGTAGTCCGCCAGCGCGCCTTCGGGCGACATCACCCCGATGTTGGTGTGATCCCACGAGTGATATCCGATCTCGTGTCCGTTCTCGTGAAATCGTTTCCAGATGCCGGGGTCCTTGACCTCATTGCTCACCAATGCAACTCCCACCGGGAAGAGCGTGATCTTGAACTCAGGGAACTCCGCCAGCAATTCCTCAAGATCCTGCATTCGCTTGACTAGGTAGCAATCGTCGTACGTAAGCGCGACGTAGCGCCGGCGCGTGCTGCCGTGCCAGATGACCGGGGCAGAGTCCGCCGCTTGTGCAGCGACCCGCCTTTCGTACGCGTCGAAGCGACCGAGGTCCGCCCCGAAGGTGGCCGCCAGGACGCTCGCCCCCGTCAGCTTCAGAAAATCGCGGCGCGAATACATCGGCGCTGACCTATCTGACGATCCATTTTCGGCCGAGTGTGAACAAACCGATCACGATCCAGGCGACGTTTACCACGAGCGACGGAAAAGCATGCCAGTAAAAGGTGTTGATCACCAACAGCACACTGGCCACGATATTCAAGCCCTGGTACGCGAGCGAATCGCCGGCGAGTTTTTTCATGGAAACGAGCAGGTAGGCAAGCAGGATCAGCGCAGTACCGACCCAGCCGAGCACGTCGACCCACATCTGCTGGCTCACGCCAGGATCTCCACGGGCATGCCAACCTCGAGCGATCCGTCGCCCAGCGGAATGACATTCTGCCCGAACATCACGCCACGTTTCTGTTTGCGATAGGTCGCCAGCGTCTTGAGCGGTTCCCTGCTGGTTTCGAGTGTTTCCTTGTCGATCGTCGTGACCACGCAGCGCGCGCACGCTTTGACCACGGCCATCTCCAGATCGACGATGCGGATGCGCTTCCACGTGTCCTCCGCAAAAGGCTCGCAGCCCCGGATCACCAGGTTCGGGCGGAAGCGGTTCATCGGGATGGGCGTTTCGAGCCGCGCGTTCAGATCGGCCAGGGACTCCTCAGACGCGATCAAAATGGGAAATCCATCGGTGAAGCCCGTGTGATCGTCGGCACGTACCGCGTACTGCGGATCGACCAGACGCTGATAGCCGTCGGCGATGTGCACGAGCCGCACATCCGCGTTGAGCCACGCCGAGAACCACGCGGCTGCCTCGTCTCCCTGATCCACGGCCTGCACGCCTTTACTATCCCGGATGTTCACGGGCACGGTCGCGCCGGATGTGCTGATCGGGATCTGAATGGAATCGAAATCGGGCGCGGACAACTGTACGCATCCATCCGCGAGCGCGGGCACGACCAGTGCCAGCCGATGATGCTCGCGTTGCGTCAGATGCGCGCCTTCCGGCGTGACGACCATCATTTGGCGATCGTGCGCGAGCCCCGCGCGCGCCGCGAGGGCCGATTGGACGTCGAAACCGCGGCAAGACTTGATTGGGAAGTACGTCAATGAGCTGAGTTGAATCATGATGCAGACAATTGTACCGTAACAAAAATGCCGGTCCAACAGGACCGGCTTTTCAATCCTAATTATCGAGGGCTTAAGGTAAAGACGCAAGGTCACAGAGATTATTCTTTTGACTCTGCGACTCCGCGTCTTTGCGATAAGCCGTTCGGAACCTGAGCGTGGCTAGGACTTTACGCAGGTCAGATGCGAATCAGATCCGTCGCCCGCCGTGCCACCAGCCGCAGCGTTGACCGAGAGTGACGGCCCGTCCGGAAAATAAGTTGCCTCATGGATGCGGCCGTCGCCCGCGAAGATGATCTT
>DASXQN010000378.1:0-14115 GCA_036507155.1 Anaerolineales bacterium | reverse complement strand
CGAGCGCGAGTTAATCAGCGAAAGTTCCTTCTCGTAGTAGAGCTTGCGGGGAACGTCCAGGCCTACCGCGCCGGTGGCGACGACGCGGGCGCGGTCGCGCGCGATGCCGCCTGCCAGCTCGATCGGATCGTTCGATGCGCTGTCTGCGCACACCAGCACCAGGTCGAAGCCGCGCCCGGCGGTGAACGCGTCAGCCGCGGACTCGGCGTCAGGCCGTGCGACAGCCTCCAGTCCGAGAGAGGCGGCCAGCGCGACGCGCGCGGGATCGAGGTCGATTCCCAAAACGCGCAGTCCCGCCGCGGCGGCAATTTGCGCCGCCAGGAGTCCCACCAGCCCCAGGCCGATGACGGCCGCGCTCTCGCCGAGCTGCGCGTCCGCCAACCGGAATCCGTGCAGTGCGATCGCACCGAGCGTCGTGAAGGCCGCCGATTCGAAATCCACGTCGTCCGGCAACGCCGTGAGCAGGTTGCGCGGCACGAGGACATATTCCGCGTGCACGGCGAATCCGCCGCCCCCGCAGGCGACGCGTTGACCCACCCTGAAACCGGGCACGTCCTCGCCGAGCGCGATGATCGTTCCGGCCGACGAATACCCGAGCGCCATCGGCTGGTCGAGCCGGTTCAGAGCGGACTGCACCGCGCTTACAACGCCTTCGCGGCGCGCCTTATCGATCACCTGGCGCACGAGGTCCGGCCGTGCGCTGGCCTTGCCAGCCAAGGATTTCCCGGCGAATTCGACGACCATGCGCTCCGTCCCGGCGGAGACCAAGCTGGCGGCGGTGCGCACCAAGGCGAAGCCAGGCCGCGGCGCAGGCATCGGCACATCTTCGACGGCGGTGCGGCCGTCGCGCAGATTTTGGAGGAGTTGTTTCATGGGGAAAAGATCGTTATGCGTTGCCCGATATTCGACACTCGATGTTCGAACCGAAATGGTGCTGCATACGAAGCGAACATCGAGTATCTATCGGGGAAAAGTATACCCCAAGTTGCCGGTGATATAATTTACGCGCAAGTTACCCCTCTGCAGGAGAAACCCATGGCCGATATCCGCGTACAGAAATTTGCGAACGTTCTCGTTGGGCACTCGGCGCGCATCAAGCCCGGCGACCGTGTGCTGCTCGAAGGCACCACCGCCGCCGAACAGCTGCTGCGCGAGCTTTTTGTCCAGATCCTGCAGGCAGGCGGACACCCGCATGTGATGATGATGCTGCCGGGCACCATGCCGTTCAGCCAGGACGAGCTCTACATGACCTACGCCAACGATGCGCAGCTGGATTTTGTGCCCACCTTCCACAAGCTGGCCTACGACCAGTTCGAGAGCCGCATCCGCATCCACTCGGCCACCAATACGCACGGCGGCACGAACATCGACGCGGCGCGCAGCCAGCGGCGCGGCCGTGCGCTGAGCGCCATTACGGAGAGCCAGTTCCGCCGCGGCGGGGAGGGACTCTTCAAGTGGGTCACCACCCTCTACCCCACCGATGCGTATGCCCAGGACGCCAGCATGAGCCTCAAGGAATATGAGGATTTCGTATTCGGCGCGGTGCATACCAACGAGGACGACCCGATCAAGTTCTGGCAGGGCGTGGAACAAAAACAGCAATCGGCCGTGGACTTCATGAACGGCAAGAACCAGGTGGTGCTGCGCGGCCCTAACGTTGATCTGACGCTGTCGGTCAAGGGGCGCACGTTTCTCAACTCATTCGGCACCTTCAACATGCCGGATGGCGAGATTTACACGGGACCGGTGGAGGAATCGGTCAATGGCTGGGTAAAGTTCACATATCCAGCCATCACGGGCGGCGTCTCGGTGGAAGGCGTCGAGCTGACCTTCTCCAACGGTCGGGTCGAATCCGCCAAGGCCGAAAAGAATCAGGATTTCCTGATCAACACACTCGAGACTGATCACGGCGCGCGCTACCTCGGTGAGTTCGCCATCGGCACCAATTTCGATATCAACCGGTTCACCGGCAATATCCTGTTCGACGAGAAGATCGGCGGTTCATTCCATATGGCGTTGGGCGCCGGCTACCCTGAGACGGGCTCGAAGAACAAGTCTGCCATCCATTGGGACATGATCTGCGACATGCGCCAGGATGCGGAGATCATCGTAGATGGGGATGTATTCTATAAGAACGGGCAGTTCGTGTTCAAGAAATAGTTGGAACGTTGAAACGTTTGCACGTTAATCCAGAAGGTTGAGAACTCTCATCGATTCTCAACCTTCTTTATTTTCAACGTGAAAACGCTCTAACGTGCCAACGATCAATACGATCCGACCGACGGATCGACCTGCTCCGCGTACGCCGCGATGCCGCCGCGCACATTGACGACATTCGTCCAGCCCTGTCCCGCCAGCCAGGCCGTCACATCCGCGCTGCGGACGCCGTGATGACACATGACAAAGATGTTGGCGTCGGGCGCCTGGGCTCGCTCCGACAACGCGGCGGTTCCCTCTCGTGCCAGGCGGCTCATGGGCGTGACCTCGAGCCGGCTGTCGGTTAAATGGGCCGCGTCGAGCTCCCAAGGTTCGCGCACATCTAGCAATATGAATGGCTCGCTCGATGCGAGCTTTTGGGCGAGGGTTTGGACGTCGATTTCGGGGAGCGTATCAGGCGCCATATGAACTCTTACGCTGCGCTAGATGTTTCGCTGCGCTCAGCATGACACAAGGATGGGCTTAGGGGGCCGCCACCTGCTTTTTCTTGCGCGCAGGCTTCTTCTCTTCTTCCTTCGGCAGAGCCGGCACATACAGTCGCTCGGTGTATTCCTTCAACATCCGCCGGGTGCTGAAGTGCGGCGTGATCGTGCGCAGCGACTCCTTCATGCGTTCGATCCACTCACGAGGCGGAGCGAAGGTCTCGCGATCGTAGAAGAGCGGAATGATCTCGTTTTCAAGCGTCGTGTACAGATGCTCGGCGTCCGCCGGATCCTGGACTTCGGGCGCGAGCGGCTCTTTGTCCTCGCCGATGGCCCAGCCGTTGTGACCGTTGTAGGCTTCGCGCCACCAGCCATCCAGCACCGAGAAATTCAGAACCCCGTTCATACCCGCCTTCATGCCGGATGTACCCGAGGCCTCCATCGGCCGGCGCGGCGTATTCAGCCAGACGTCCACACCCTGCACCAGGTAGCGCGCCGCATTCATGTCGTAATCTTCGAGAAAGACCAGCCGTCCGCCGCTCTCCGCCTTCTTGACCGTACGGTAGATCTGCTGGATCAATTGCTTGCCGGGTTCATCGGCGGGATGCGCCTTGCCTGCGAAGATGATCTGCACGGGCCGGTTCGGCCGGTTGACGATGTTGAGCAGACGCTCGACGTCGGAGAGGATCAAGTTGGCGCGCTTATACGTGGCGAAGCGGCGCGCAAACCCGATCGTCAGCGCGTACGGGTCGAGCAAGACACCCGACGCCACCACTTGTACCGGATGAAAGCCGCCGTGGCGCCAGCGATCGCGAACTCGGTCCCGCAAATAGAAAACCATCTTGCGCTTGAGGTGCTGTTTCACCTCCCACAATTCCTCGACCGGCACGGCATCGAACTTATCCCACACTTCGGGCTCGTCGACGTGGTCGAGCCAGTCCGGGCCGAGGTATTTGTTCAGCAGAACGCGCAAGCGCCGCGACATCCAGTTGCCCACGTGTACGCCGTTGGTGACGTAGGTGATCGGCACATCCTCTTCTGAAACCTCCGGCCACAGGAAATGCCACATGCCGCGGGCTACCTGTCCGTGCAGTTCAGAGACCGCGTTGCGGCCCTCCGAAAAGCGCAGCGCCAGGACGCCCATGCTGAACGATTCGCCCCACGGCTGCTGATGGCGCGCCAGGTCGACGAACTGGTCCCGGGTCAGGCCCATCTCGGGCCACAGCGCGGCCAGGTACTTGTCGAGCAGCCACAGCGGGAACTCATCGTTGCCCGCCGCGACGGGCGTGTGCGTGGTGAAAATATTCTGGCCGCGCGTGATCGCGATCGCCTCGTCAAAGGAGCGGCCGGCGGCTACCAGCTCGCGCGCGCGTTCCAGGGTCAGGAACGCCGCGTGGCCCTCGTTCATGTGCCAGACCGAGGGATTGTAAGCAAGCGCGCGCAGCGCCCGCACGCCGCCCACGCCCAGCAGCAATTCCTGCATGACGCGCTTCTCAAGGTCTGACCAGTACAGTCTTGCCGAGAGCAGGCGGTCGTCGGCGGAGTTGGACTCGACGTTCGAGTCCAGCAAGAGCAGTGGCACGCGGCCAACGCGCACCTCCCAGATGCGCAGCGCGACGGAGCGGTCCGGGAACTCCACCGACACACTGACCGGCGCCCCATCCTCAGCGAGAACCGGCAGGGCCGGCAGATCGCTGAAGTTGATGGGAGTATTGATGGCCTCCTGCCAGCCGTCTTCGCTGAAGCGCTGGGAGAAGTAGCCCTGTGTGTAAATGAAGCCGACCGCCACCAGCGGCAAGCCGAGGTCCGAGGCTTCCTTCAAGTGATCGCCCGCCAGCACGCCGAGGCCGCCGGAGTAGATCGGCAGGGTTTCGTGCAGGCCGAACTCCATGGAAAAATACGCGATCGGACGGTTGATCAGCTCCGGGTGCGTGCGGTTCGACCAGGTGTCCGCGTTAGCGAGATATTCATCGAATTTCTTGAAGACCCGGTCGTAGAGATCGAGGTAGGTTTTGTCCTGCGCGACCTCGTTGAGCAGCGCGCGCTCAGTATCACGCAGCAGGCGGATCGGATTGTGCGACAGTCGTTCCCACAGGTCGTTGTCGATGCGGTTGAACAGACGCTGCGCATCGGGCTGCCAGGTCCACCAAAGGTTGTAGGCGAGTTCGTTCAAGCGGTTAATGCGCCGCGGTAGGTTCATGTGATTGGGAAGTTTGGTATGAAAAGCGTCCATAAGCCGGAAATCATACCATACCGCGCCGCGCGTCTGCTAACGCGGTTACCTCGTGCGATTCCTCCTCACGAGCGGCGGTGCCCCGCCGTTGGCCGGGAAGAATCTCAACGCGAACGCCGCGAAAAGCGCGAATTGTGCGAAGTTTGTCTTTCTTGCTCCAAAGGGGCTGCCTGCACTGTGCCGCAGGCACACGTGTGCCCCCGCGCACGGCAGGCCAAGCCTGTCTCGGTGCGCAAATTAAGTACTCAACGCGAATTGCGCGAAAAGTGCGAATCACGCGAAAGTTATCTTTCTCGCTCCAAAGGGGCTCTGCCCCGCCATTTGCCGGGAAGAATTCAAGGCGAACTTCGCGAAGAGCAAGAAATGCGCGAACGTACTTTTGGGAATCAGTTTCGCGGTTTTCGCCCAATTCGCGTTGTTCGCGTTGAGGGTATCCCGGGGCCATTTATCCGCGTTGATTGACGATATTAAACCCGAATGATAGAATTCAGCCGGTCGGCTTCGTGCCGACCGAGCGCTATCCCGCTGGCACGAAGCCAGCGGGGCAGGCCGCCCAATCAGACGCCCCCATCGTCTAGTGGCCCAGGACGTGGCCCTCTCAAGGCCAAAACCGGAGTTCGAGTCTCCGTGGGGGCACAATAAACTTTCACTCGACAAAAACACCCCGGGTCCGGGGTGTTTCCTGTTTTTTTGATCGGCTACCTTGTCTCCAGAAAATAAGCCTAGATCGGTGGCCAGACGAGCGAGAAGAGGCCGGGAGTCGCGATACGCGTATACTGATTGCAGAAACCCACGCCCACATTGGGTTGCGGTCTTTTTTTTCCATCAAAAGAGAGGCGTTCCGCCTGCAACTCTTCAATATATTCAATATCGCCGTCAACGTAATTGGACAATCGGTCGGCCGCACTATCCAAACGAGCCAGAACCCCTCCATAACGAATGTCGAGCACTTCCCATCCGAAAGGTTTATAGGTGGAAAGCCATTGGGCCCGATGCGCAATGCGCAAGGCTTGGACGCGCCTGATAAGCTCCGGCAGATCCTGCCTGGCGATCCTTTCAAGAGCCGCATGATCGCCCTGATCGTAGGCATCCTTTATCAGCAGGCCCAGGTTGCTCTTCTTCTGCAGGACCGCGCAAAGCTTCTGCGGGACATCGAAGAGTGAGGTCCAGTCGGGATAGTCGTTCTTATGACGCCGGAGTTTTTCTTCAAGCCAACCGTAGTGAGCAGGCAGGTCCAACCCCTCGATATGCTTGTCGAATAAACCGACCAAAACGTCCTGCCAAAGCAGGAACTTGGACGGATTCGCGGGCGATTCGAACTCGCGGTTGTCCGGGAGCGTGCCCGGGGTCTCGTCGAGGTACTTCAAATCCATGAAACCGTCAAAGGATATGCCGGTACAGAATCGCACCCGGCGTTTTAATTTTTCCAAATCCAATTCATTAGCATAGCCATGTTCGGCATAGAGCTGCAAGGCCAGCAATGCCGAAAAGACGTTGTTCTCGGCCCCATCGTCCCCCCACAGGGTCAATATGACCTGTTTTACGCCCAGGGCTTTACAGCTGTTTAGAGCCGCGTTGGTGCTGGCAAAAACTTTGCCGTAACTAACGCCGATGCCGTTCCAGTTCCAGGCGCCGCCGGCAAAGATCACGTCTGCATTGAGTTCCTTGTGCCGCTTAATGTATTCACGGTAAAATGCCTCCTCCTCATTGTAGTAATCCCAATAGACCAACTGCAGGTCCGATGGCAAGGCCTGCCTGACCTGCTCAGGAATGACGGACTCCAAGTCGTAATAATCATGCGTCTCGGAGGCGATACGGAAATACATATCACTCCACATCATCGGTCTTAAACCATGCCTACCTGTAATTTCGAGCACGCGCGCGAGGTGAGAAGATATGATATCAAAACGATTATGAGGGCCGTAAATGTCAAGATAGCGTCCCCGGCCAACACCCAGAGCCTCATCCATGCCGATATGGATGCGTTTGCTGCGCAGCGACACCGACACGGACGCGATCATATTCTCAATCAGATGGTACGTTTCATCGTTGCCCACCAGCAACACCCCATTCGTATCGATCAAGTCCCTGCTTCTGGCAGTCCATTTCAGGAATTGCTCGAGATGGGCCAGAGTTTGAATACAAGGGATGATTTCAATTCCCAATGTGCCGGCATAATCCGCACAGGCCCGCAATTCCTGCTCGCTGTAGCGCCCGCGCATGTAACCAAAGTAAGGTTCGGTCTTTAGCGTATATGTGTCTTCCATATATAACATTAAGGCATTGATTCCCATTAAGGCCATCCGGCGCAGGAGCGACCGAAGGCTGTCCACGGTCAACACTGCATTCCGTGACGTGTCCACCATCACCCCGATTGTATCGAATTGCGGTTTCTCCTCCAGCTCAAAATCATCGCCTGCCATGGCGCTTTCGATGAACAATCCGAGCGCGCGAAAGAAATGTATTCGCTCTTCAAATCGGATGGACCCGCGTCCTTTCTGCAAACGAACCTCGATGCCGCCGGTTTTTTGCTCTATATGAACAGGCATCCCGTCCTCGGACAATTCACAACCCAGATTTGCGCTTAAGATATCAATCCCGCCTTGAAGATCCCTCCAGTTGCCTTCCAGTTTTAATTTCATTGGGGCTGCCATGTTCTCCTCGATGACCCAAACATATCCATGTGTGCGGCAAAGTCCACGGAGTGCTTGCCTGCATAAACGAGCCGCAGAAATAACGTTGCGGACTGCCATAGGACGATGATTGCCCTGTTTTAAAGCGACTTGGATGGGCCGGCGATGAGCCGGCCCATCCAAGCAAGTGCATCCGCAGACTTACTTATTGTAGATCGTGTTCAGGTCGTCGACCATCTTCTGCCATTCAGCATCGAAGTCAAGCTGGTCAGGCGCAGTGTTCTCCATCAGATTATAGAACGTCTGCTCACGATCCCACGCTTCAGACCAGTTGGGCTGATACTGCTCGGCGGAGGGAGTATCGGGGTAGGCCAGGCCAGCCTCGAAGATGGCCCAGGTCTCCGGCGTTACGAACGGATAGTCCTCGGTCTTCTTGTCGAAGAAGGCCTGGGTTTTCTCGGCGATCGCAGGCATGGCGCCATAGATCGGCAGGAGTTTGTCTGCACCCGTACTGATCAGGTAGCTCAGAACTGTGAAAGCTTCAGCAGGATGCTTTGTGCCCTTCCAGACCCGGAAGGTATCGGCGTCGACGCGGCCGTGAACTTTGCCATCCGCACCTACCGGAAGTGCGCCCGCCTGGAATTCGAGACCCGCGGTGGCGAAGTCGGCGAGACAGCAGGTGTACCAGATCGGCGTGATGGCCATGGCGGCCTTGCCGGAGTTGAACAAATTGCCGTTGCCGAATTCAGGCGCAGCGGAGAGCGGACCTGTGGCGATGAAAGGCTGATCGCCGTACATCCCGTTGTAGATCCACCTGTTAGCCTCTTTCCAACTGTCGGGCATGGTTGATACATAACTGCCTGGGGCATCGCCCGAAAACATGTGAGCGGCGCCGGCGATAAAGGTGCCCTGAACAGCTATGTGTGTCTGCCACTGTGGACTGTAACCGACCTGAAGGATGTTGTCGCGGTCAAAACCCGCTTCGGTGGAGTTCAGGCCGTTCACGTCAACAGTAAGCAGCTTGGCAATCTCCGAGAGCGTCTCCCAGTTCCATTCGACTTCGCTGCCATCGGGCATCACATACTTATCGCCATACTTGGACGGAGGGTAGTTCAAGCCCGCCTCATCGAAATAAGCCGGAACATAGAATGTAGCGGATGGAAAAACAGCGAACGGCAGGCCAACCTGGCCCTCTTCGGTCTGGTAGAACTTCACCAGAGCCGGATCGAAGACACTCGTGTCGAAACCCGTCTCCTCAATTGAGGGAGTCAGGTCGAGCCACTGGCCGTAGAAGGCAGCCGAACCGCCCCAACCGACCGGCCCGATAATATCGGGGGCAGCATTGGCGGAAATCTGGGTCGCGAGTGTGTCCTTGGCTGCGTCGAACGGCACTACCTCGAGCACGAGTTCGATATCATCTTGGGAGGCGTTGAAGTCTGCAACCACCTCCTCCTGAACGGCGATTTGGTCGGGCTGCGTACCGGTGCCCAGGCCGACGAACCAGCGGATCTGGACCTTTTCACCCGTTTCCGGGGCTTGGGTTGCCTCACCGCCCGTGCCGGGCCCTTGTGTAGCCGTCGTGCCTCCGCCGCAGGCGGTCAGCACGATTGAGGCTAACACGACCAGGGCGGTCAATACGTACAGATGCTTCTTCATGATTTTTCTCCTCTTTCTGATTATTGGTTGAACGTACTGTTCGATCCCTCAGTGTGTGTTTTGAGCTTGGGCCACCTCCTTGCTATCATCTCTCTTACAGGGGATTATCAGCATGCCGTCCATCCATGGAGCGACACACAACTTCGAGACGAATCGGCCAACAGTCCGGCGTACGCCATTATTGCAAAATGGACCGGGACAGAGGAAGGTGAAGAAAGGTGTAATTACCGGGGGAATTACCGGGGAAATATCTGAAGCCGCGGTGACGAAAACAATTGGGATAAAATAAGACACTTTCCCAACCGTGCTGACAGCGCCACCGAAACAAACAGATTAGAAGCCAAAATGGATTCCGACCAGTCTTTTGGACAGAGCCTCAAAAACTATCGGCAATTGCGGGACCTAACGCAGGCAGATCTGGCGGAACAGGTTGGTTGCGCGACCGAGAGTATTCGCAAGATGGAGGCCAACCGCCAGCGGCCATCCAAAACTCTGGCGGCCCGTCTGGCGGATATCCTGGCCGTTGACGCCGAAGACCGGCCGGAATTCTTATATCTGGCCCGCAGACGTATCAGCGCGCCCCCGCTGCGAACCCTGGCTTCGCGCGGACCGCACTCCGTCATAAACCTGCCCGCCCAAACCACCCCCCTGGTAGGAAGGGAGCAGGACTTGACTTCGGCGTCCAGATTGCTGCGAGAACCGCAGGTTCGCTTGGTCACATTAACCGGGCCAGGAGGTGTTGGGAAGACCCGGGTCGCCGCACAACTCGCCCTGGATCTACTGAGCGATTTTCAAGACGGGGTCTATTTTGTCCCTCTGGCAAACATAACCGAGGCGGCATTGGTCGCTCACGCTATCACGGAAGGCATGCACGTCCGCGTTACGGACGATCAGTTTATTGCCCGTTTCGGGGCTCTTTTTCGACAAAGACGAATACTGCTGATCCTGGACAATTTTGAGCATGTACGGCCCGCCGCAGCATTGATCGCCGAATTGCTTGCTGTAGCGCCCCTCCTTCGAATTCTGATTACAAGCCGAACCAGCCTCGGGTTGTATGGCGAGCACGAACTCAATATTCCGCCGCTCGCCACCCCCGACCTGCATTCCCTGCCTCCCAGCACAGAGCTTATCCAGTACGATTCGGTTCGCATCTTCGTCGAGCGCACGCGCGCAGTAAGATTGGATTTCAAGGTAACCGACGCCAATGCCTCCGCAGTTGCGGAGATCTGCTGCAGATTGGATGGCCTGCCTCTTGCTCTGGAATTGGCTGCCGCGTACGGCAAGCTGCTTTCGCCGAACATGTTGCTGGAACGCCTGAAAAAGGAACCGATCAATTTATCTTCGGCAGCATCCAACCTGCCTGAGCGACACTCCACTTTGCGAAATACGATCCAATGGAGCTATGAATTATTAAGCCCGATGGAAAAGAGCTTATTCCAACAGTTGAGTGTTTTCTCGGGCGGCTGCTCACTGGAGGCCGTGGAGGAAGTATGCAGCATGCCGGAAGGCTCGGTGTTAACCCACCTCGGCTCTCTCCTGGACAAAAGCCTGTTGCAGCAAATGGACACAACCCTGGACGAACGGCGCTACATAATGCTGGATACGATTCGCGCTTATGCATCCGAACAATTGCATGCAGAGAAGCAGTCTGAGCAAGTAAGGCAGCGACATCTGGCTTATTACCTGAAGCTGGCTGATGAAAACGTCTCCAGGTCGGTCGGCTCCTATCCATGGAAATGGCTCGAACGGCTTGAACGGGAGATCGCCAACCTGCGGGCGGCGATTCAATGCGCCATCGAGCGCCGGGACGGCGAGGCCGTGGTGCATCTATGCAGCGACTTCGAATATGTATGGTACGAACTCGGTCATCCGGGCGAGGCATATGGCTGGATGCAAGCAGCGCTGGCACAAGACATGAATTTGTCGCTCGAGATGCGGGCTACAGCCTTGAGGTTCACAGGTTACGTTCTGATGACCATGCAGATCGATTATCCGCGCGCCAGGACCTATCTCGAGGATGCATTGCGGTTATGGCAGGAATTGGAAAACAGACCTGAGATCGCCGATACACTCACGCAACTTGGCATCGTGACACTTGAACTGGGCGAAAACGAGCTTTCACAGTCCCACTTCCAGGAATGCGTCCGGATCTGGGAGGCACAGCACGACGAGAACGGAATAATGAGTGCCCGTGAATGGCTGGCTGTCGCATGGATCCGACAAGGGCAGTCACAAATGGCGCAGGAAGTCTTCCAAACCTCGGTGAAATGGTGGCGCCATCAGGGCGATCTGCGCGCCGAGGCATTCGCGCTCAATTACCTTGGAGTGACAGCCATGTATCACGGGAATTTCGACCTGGCACGCACTTATCAAGAGCAGGCGCTGGCCTTGTGGCGTACAATCGGCGATATTCGGGGTGTGTCTTCATCGCTTAATGCACTGGGTCCGGTAGTATTGCATCAAGGCAACCCGGCAGACGCGTTTACATTTCTTGCCCAAAGCTTAACCTTGCGATGGGAGAGCCAGGACTACAATGGCATTGCCTGGAATCTTGAACGCATGGCTGAGGTGGCGATCGCACGGAAGCAGTGGGATCGCGGCGCACAACTTTGGGGAGCCGCACAGGCACTCCGCGAAAAATACCACAGTCCCCTTTTCCCGGCAGATGTCGGCCGCTACAAATCCATGTTGGAGGTCGCTAAAAATAAGCTCGGCGGAGATGCCTGGAACGCTTCCTGTGCAGCCGGCTCCGCCAAATCCATCGAGACGATTGTTCAGTATGCATTGGAGAAGTAAACTGGCCCGTCCGATCGTCCGCTCTTTGATCGCTCCCCACTCCGCACCCGCCTCCGTTTTAACCCATCAGTCACAACCACTTCCACCATTGGTTGTGACTGACATAAAGAGGAGAACTCACCTCACCAAGCTAATCATAGCGATTTTGGAAATCTCATGGAAGGTGCAACAGCGGGGTAATTTTCGGGGGAGTTTGATATATATCTCAATCGATTCTCTTTCGATGAGCATGCGACACGCGGACAATCCAAGCCTTGCATGGGGACTCAGGTCATCCGGCAGTACGCGGTAAACTTGCGGTCTACGAGCCAAATCGTTCCTCGCCGTCCAGTAAGCGATCGGCTCAGGCCAAGGCTGAGAAATGGTTGAGAATGCACTTCCCTGATGTGAAGTTTATTCAAAGTCTCGCTTTCGGCTGGGACTTTGGTTCTGGAGGGATAGTTTGAATAGCGATGCGTCCTACTCGCGCGGCTATCTCATCGCGCTGGCCGCGACGGCCTTGTGGCCGTTCACCGGCATCTTCATCAGCTATCTCAGCAACGCCTACGCCCTGCCATCGCTAGTGCTGGCGTTCTGGCGGGACGTGTTCGTGACGATCGGGATGCTGCTGGCGCTGGCGGTGTTCAGCCGCCGGCGCCTTCGCCTCGACCGCGCACACTGGCCATTTGCCGCCCTGTACGGCTTGACGCTCGCCTGCTTCAACTCGCTGTGGACCTTTTCGGTCCAGTACAACGGCGCGGCGGTGGCGACCGTATTGGCCTTCAGCTCGCCCGCCATGACGGCGGTCCTGAGCCGGCTGATCTTCAAAGAGCAATTCAGCCGCGTGAAGGTCATCTCGATCATCTTGAGCCTCTCGGGCACCCTGCTAGTCTCGGGCGCGATCGACCCATCGGCATGGAGACTCAACCCGGCGGGCATCATCTTCGGGCTGCTGACCGGCCTGTTCTTCGCGATCTACAACCTCGAAGGCAAGTCCGCCTCCGACCGATCCATCGATTCGTGGTCCGCGCTTCTATATAGTTTCAGCATCGCGACCGTGTTCCTGCTGCTGTTCAATATTGGGAAAGACCTTTCCACCGGACATGCGCCGCTGACGGATCTCTTTTGGCTTGGTGATTCACTGAGCGGCTGGGGCATCCTGTTCTTCCTCGGCGTTGCCCCGACCCTCGGCGGCTTCGGCCTGTACACGCTCAGCCTGCGATACCTGGCACCGACCGTCGCGAATCTGATCGCCACACTCGAACCGGGATTAACCGCGATCTGGGCGTATTTTCTGCTGCATGAGGTGCTGACCGGTGCTCAGCTGCTCGGCAGCCTGGTGCTCTTCGCCGGTATCATCCTATTGCGCATCGGTGTGCGGCCGGCGCCTGCGGAGAGCATGCCTTAGTTATGTGCTAAGATAAATTTCATGGCGGACATCCTCGTCGTGGGCAGCCTCAACACAGACCTCGTCGTTCGCGCGCCGCGCTTTCCAGTCCCGGGCGAGACCATTCATGGCGAGGACCTTGCCATCTTGCCAGGCGGCAAGGGCGCCAACCAGGCGGTGGCGGCTTCGCGGCAGGGCGCATCGACGGCCATGTTGGGCCGCGTGGGCCGCGACAATTTCGGAGAATTTCTACTGGACAATCTCAAGAACGACAACGTGGACGCGCGGCTCGTTAGACGCGATGAGGCTGCCACGGGAACGGCCATGATCATCATCGACGAAGTTGGCCAAAACAGCATCATCCTTTCGCCGGGCGCGAATGGGCAAGTCACGGCCGCGGACGTAGACCCCGCTGCGCTCTCCGGCCCGAAACTGGTCCTGTTTCAATTGGAGATCCCGCTCGAGACGACACTGCACGCCGCGCGTCTCGCGAGGCAGAAGGATGTACGCGTGCTGCTCAACCCGGCGCCCGCGCGCGAGCTCCCGGATGAGCTGATCGAATTGGCGGATTACGTGCTTCCAAATGAAATCGAATTGCACATGCTGACGGGGCAGCGCGTGCAGGACGTCCCGTCCGCGGAATCAGCCGCGCGGGCGCTGCTGGCGAAGGGCGCGCGGACGGTGATCGTCACACTTGGCGCCAAAGGTGCAATGCTGGTCGCGAAGAACGAAAGCAAACACATTCCCGCTTTCAACGTGAACGTGGTAGATACGACCGCCGCAGGCGATGCT
>DASXQN010000377.1:0-6449 GCA_036507155.1 Anaerolineales bacterium | reverse complement strand
CTCGCCCAGGAGCTTGAGCCACAACGCGAGGAGCGCGTCGGGCAACGCGGCCAACTGCGACAGCGCAAACGAGGCCACCAGCATCCGGGGCTCGTGGCGGTAGCCGAGCTTCAGGACCCGCCACATCGAAGAGAGGGCGGGCGGCAGGCGGTCAGGCGAGGTGGTCATAGGCCGCTCCTTCCTCGTCCGCGGTGGCGCCGAAGCGCTGGGCCTGCAGGTCGAACATCGTCCGGTAGCGGCCGCCCAGGGCCATGAGCTCATCGTGCGTGCCGAGTTCGACGACCGCCCCGTTCTCCAGGACGCATATGCGGTCCGCGTGGCGTACGGTGGAGAAACGGTGCGAGATGAGGATCGTCGTGCAGTGGCGAGTAGCGGCGAGGATGCGGTCGAAGATCTCGGCCTCGCCGCGCACGTCGAGTTGAGCAGTTGGCTCGTCGAGAAGTACAGCGCCGGCTCCGAGCCGCACCGCGCAGAGCGCCCGCGCCAAAGCGACGCGTTGCCATTGCCCGCCCGATAAATCGGTCCCTCCGTCGTAGCCGCGCGCCAGCACGGTGTCGAGATCGGCGAGCCCATCAGCGCCGGCCGATGCCAGTGCCGCCATCACATGATCGTCCGGCGCGCCCTGAGGCGCCACGTTATCCCGCAGCGGCAGCTCGAATCGGATGAAATCCTGAAAGACGGCGGTAACGCGCGATCGCCAGTTCTCCAGATCGAAGTCGCGAATATCGACGCCATCGACCTCGATCGCGCCGGATTGTGGATCGTAGAGACGGCACAGCAGCTTCGCCAGCGTCGTCTTGCCGGCGCCGTTTCTCCCGACGATGGCGAGCGACGATCCCGCTGGAATGGTGAGGTCGAATTTGTCGAGAACCGGAGCCGCACCGCCACTCGGATAGGCGAACGTGACGTTGCGGAACCGGATCTCCGTTCGGGGCATGCCCTGCGCGCGGCGAGTTCCCGACGGCAACGCGCCCGCGGCGCTCATCGCACCTTCGAGGCGCAGCACCGCGGCTACGGGTGAGGCGGCCCAGTCGAGCGCCCAGTTGAGTCCACCGAATGCGACCATTGCGGTGCCCAGCGCGCACTGCGCGAACACGACGGCGGCCCCAAGATCCAGGCTGCCGTTGATCGCCGCGTTCGCAAGCGACCAGAAAACGACGACATTCGCGCTGACAACGAGCAGCATGCTCCAAATGACCGGCTTCTCGCGCAGGCGGGTGGCTTCGTACTGCAACTCGTGCAGGCGAGTGCGCCTGGCAACAAATCGTTCGATGACCCAGCCCACAAGGCCGAACAACCGCAGTTCCTTGGCAGCGGGCGGATCGACCGCAAGCCGGTAAGCGTACTCGGAGTCGCGCTGCGCCGCGCGCACCTCGTCGGTGTTCCGATCGCGCCAGATCGCGCTCTCGCGCAGCAACCAGTGCGTCGCCAGCCATGCGCCGGCAAGAAGGATTGGCGCCCACCACCGATACCACGCCAGCACAACTGCCGATGCCAGACCTCCGATCATCTCGACCAAACCGCTCGCGATGAATTCCATTGAAATCGAGATTGGCGGTCCCATCATTCCCAGATCGAAGTCCCGCGCGACCGAGAGATCGCCGGTGAGCTTCGGATCTTCGAGGTGGCCCATACCGGGCGGACGAACGCACGCCTCGGTAAGCCGGTCGTAGAGCCAGGCCGCCGTGCGGTCGCCGAGATTGGCGCCGGCGGCCACGTGAATCGGCGTCAGTACCTGAAGCAACACGAACACGACCCCGGCGAAGAGCAAGGGACCGATCAGACTGTCGCCCCGCTGCACACTCCGAACCATCACACCCATCGCGATGGCGAATGCGGCAGGCAGCACGCCCCTCAGGATGAGGATCAACCACCAGAGGATTGCCAGGAAGCGGCCGGCCTTCGGCAGCACCGCGAAAAACTTCCACTCTTTGCGCCCGCGAAGACGTTTTATCATTGGCGCTTCCTCGATGGCTTCTTCGCTGCAGTGTTCTGCCATGCGAGTGTTATTGCCTCTCCGAGCGTGTCTTCAATTTCTGAACCAGATCGGCGATAGCGCCGAGGGAGATCGGGCGTCTCAGTACTGCATCCCAAGAGTATTCTTGAACCAGAGCGTCATTGAATTCAGTCGTTCCGCCCAGGACTATTGTGGGAACCTCTAGAGATCGAATAGCCTTCAGAAGTTCGCGGGTCAGGTGTTGGCCGCGTAGTTCAAGGATCACGGCAACTGGACTTTGAGCAGTTCTCCGTGACAGCGCGTCGATAGCATCGTTCAGTTCAACGAATCCATAGGCGTCATATCCTCGCTCGATCAATTCTGCTCGAAGACAGGCACGAGGCCACTGCTCGCTGTCAATGATCCAAACGACAGGTTCGCTTTGCCTGACGACGCGGCGCTTTTGAGAGGTTGCCAATGATTTTGGCGCAATCCTGCGCGGCTCCCGGCTCATAGTTTAGCTCTCTACTCCGTTTGGTCTGGCGACATTTTTTAAGTTCGCCCGGTTTTGGTAGGCTTGCCATGATGCGAGTCGTAACCCAGCGACCTCCACTTCCTTGTGAGATCGAAGAGTACCGCGACGCGTGTTGGCAGCGCGAAAATACGGCGTGCGTGGAGACGGCACTGCAGGCTGAACGCTTCATCGAACGCGTGGGGTTCACTGCTTGCCTGACCGATGCGCGCCAGCCGGGACCCTCCCTGTATGTGGCCGTCTGCGGCCGGCGCGACGCCATCATGCCGCGCAATGTGCAGAAAGATCCGGAAAGCTCTCATACCTGGATGTTGAAAGACGAGCTGATGCGGCGCGGACGCGTCTACTACGGCAAGCTCGCTCGCGGCAAAGCGATGTTCCTGGCGCGGCGCATGATCCCCTACTTCGGCGCGCTTTGGGGTGTGCATAGACGTGAAGAGAAGCAGCGTTTGAGCCGGTCCGCGCTCGCCGTGCTGAAGGTGCTGCGCAAGGAATGGGAAATGGGGACGGCTGACCTGCGCGCCGAGTCGGGTATTCCGGACCGCAAAGTATTTATGCAGGCGCTGGACGAGCTGCAAACGGCGATGATCGTCATACCCAGCGAAGCGGTCTACCAACCAAAGTTGACTTACCTCTGGGGGCTGGCTGAAGAGCGTTTTCCGGAGGAGCTTGCGCGGAAGGTGGATCGCCTGGCCGCTCTGCGCGAAATTGCCCGCTGCTTTCTCGCAGCGGCCGGAATGACCATTCCGGGCGAGCTGTCGCGTGTCACCGGTTTGTCACGTCCTGAGGCGGGACTTGGCAACCGGGCGTTAGTGGAGGAGGGCTACGCCGTCATGGTGAGGCAGGGGACTTATCGGTTGGCGGCCTTGGGAAAGGAATTGAGGGGACAGAGACCGAAATTCTGAAGTCCAGGAATTTCGGTCTCTGTCCCCTTCATTCTGCGATCATTCTTTGGGGCGACGCGCTTTGAATCGCGCGGCGGCCTCGTTGAAGGATTTCTGTAACTCCACCCAAGCTTTTTCCAGGCCCGGCTTGAGGTCTCCCCAAGCGTCGGCACTGGTCTGCTTCAACTCCTCCAACTTTTCCCGCGCTGCTTTCAACTTTGGACGCAGGGCTTCCAACTCTTTATCGACGCCGGTCCCCAGTTTACCCAGCAGTTCGCTGATCTGCGCGCCCAACTCGTTGAGTTGAGCTTCCATTTTCTTCCGGTAGGATTGTTCGTCAGCCATGGACTCACCCCTTGTGCAGCATAGCAAAGACCGCCGACGAAAATCCCGACGCCCATAAAATCCTGGAACGTGAACCGTTTGCCGGTTTCATCATCGTCGGCAACCTTTTGCGAGGACTGGCCTGTGCTGTTACCATGAGCGATTTGGAGGCTACATCGACTCATAAATATGGTCAATCCGCGGCTACCTTCGTAGATGTCGGGGTAATTGCGACAGGAGACGATTCTCGAATGGGTTACCGGATTCTTGTAGTTGAAGACGATGCAGTGACCGCGCTGTCCCTTCAAGACGTATTGCGGCGCCTGGAACATGACGTGGTTGCGCTGGCGTCGACCGGCCGAGAGGCCATAAGGTGGGCCGAAGCGGAGCAGCCGGATGTGATACTGATGGATATCTGGCTCGCAGGACCGATAAGCGGGATTGAAGCGGCCAGCCAGATCCGCCAGAGCCTGGATATTCCCGTCGTTTTCGTAACCGCACATTCAGACGAATCGACGCTCCGCCGGGCCCAGGCAACCCAGCCATACGGTTTCGTCCTGAAGCCGTTTGATCGGAATGATCTGCGTGTCGCGATCGAAATCGCGGTCCACAAGCACCGCATCGACGCCCATCTCCGGCGGAGTGAGCAGCGATTTGCAACAACGCTTAAGGCCATCGGGGAAGCCGTGATTTCAACGGACGCAAAGGGAAGGGTTGACTTTATCAATGGCGCGGCCGTCGCGCTGGCAGGTGTTGCGGTCAGCGAGGCGCTCGGCAAGCCGGTAGCCAGTTTCCTGAAGCTGGTCGATCCGGCATCCCGACAACCGCTCGCAGCCGACCAACCTTGGAACGGAGAGGCAGTTCTCGTTGACGTCACTGGCCGCGACCTTCCGATTGTTGGCAGCATCGCCAACATTTCGCCGGCCAGCAGTGAGGCGGCCGGTCAAGTGATGGTATTGAGGGACGTCACCGAAGATCGGCGGATGGCCGAGCTTCGCGAGCGCCAGCGGGTCGAACAAATCATGGCCGAAGTCAGTGAAGCCGAACGCCGGCGTTTTGGTCAGGATTTGCATGACGGGCTCGGCCAGATGCTGACCGGTGTGGCTTTCTTGTGCAAGACGCTCGAGCAGAAGCTCGCCAGCCGATCACAGCAAGAGTCCGCCGATGCGAAGACCATCAGCAAACTCCTTGGTGACGCGATTGACAGTGCCCGCGAGCTCGCCAGAGGATTATTGCCGGTACCCGCTCAGCCGGACGGACTAGTATTGGCTCTTCAATGCCTTGCCGATCAAATCACATCTCAATTTCAGATTGAATGCGATTTTCCAGCCTCGTCAGTACGGATATCGAATTCCGGCACCGCCAACCATTTGTTCCGGATCGCTCAGGAAGCGGTGAATAACGCGGTCAAGCACGCCAGCCCGCAACGGATCGACATCTCCTTGCAAGCGGCGCAGGCAGGCACTGGCTGTCTCAGCGTAAAAGACAATGGACGAGGAATTTCCAGCGAAGCTTCTGGACGGGGCAGCGGACTCGATATTATGCGGCATCGGGCCGCGGCGATTGGTGGCTCGCTCAGAGTTTCGGCAGACCCCGGCGGAGGCACCGTCATGACTTGCTTTTTTCCATTGAAACCATGACTAAGGCCAAGATCTTCCTGGTCGAAGATCACCCCATTACCCGTTGGGGACTGGCGCAGCTCATCGATAGCCAGGCCGACATGGAAGTGTGTGGTTGGGCCGAGGACGCCGTTCAAGCACTTGGCGGTGTGGACGACACGGAGCCCGACCTGTTAATCACCGACCTTTCTCTGAAGGGGACAGATGGCCTGGACCTCCTCAAACAAATCCGTCCGAAGTATCCACGTCTACACGTGCTGATTCTGTCCATGCATGACGAATCCCTTTACGCGCAACGGGCTCTACGTGCGGGCGCCCGGGGCTACATCATGAAGGCAGAGGCTCCTGAGAAGCTATTGGTCGCCGTGCGACGGATCCTGGGTGGAGAGGTTTACCTCAGTGAAAAGGAATCGGCTCGGACTCTGGAGAGCGTTGCCTATGGCTCCCCGCCTTCGCTCAAGTCTCCTGTGGAACAGCTTAGCGATCGTGAGCTCGAAGTATTTCGATGGATCGGCCGGGGATCGAGTCTTCGGGAGATTGCCGAGCGCCTCCAGTTGAGTGTGAAGACTGTGGAGACACACTGCTCCCACATCAAAGCAAAACTCAACATCAAGAATTCTCGCGAACTGGCCCGCCAGGCCGTACTATGGCTCGAACGGGCGGACCGGTAGTCCTATCAGGAGTTTCCTGATCCAACGTTCAGGCCTATCCCGATTGATGGGGTGATGTCATCCCCGTTTAACTCTAGTGTTTAATAAAGGTGCTTGTACCTTGGGTCGTCCGCCGCCTGCACCGTCATATCTGGAGCTCTGCATGGATAACATTCAGGTCCTGGTGGTTGAAGATGAAAGCGTCGTTGCGCTGGACATTTGTAGGAGACTCATTGACATGGACTACGGCGTAGCGGCCATGGTTTCAACGGGAGAAGAAGCAATAGACCGTGCCGCCTCAACGGGACCAGACCTGGTACTCATGGACGTCAAGCTCGCAGGGACAATGAGCGGTACAGAAGCGGCCGAAGAAATTCAGAGGCGCTTCAACATCCCAGTCATCTACCTGACCGCTCACTCCGACAGCAGAACTCTCCTACAAGCCCGGAACACCGAGCCCTACGGCTACTGTTTAAAGCCGTTCGACGAGACAGAGGTGCGCGT
>DASXQN010000376.1:0-6587 GCA_036507155.1 Anaerolineales bacterium | reverse complement strand
GAGGCGCTCGCCCGGAAGCAGCAGGGTGAGGCCCGCGACCATCAATGGAACGAGGATCCACAGCGCGGGCGCGGTCAAATCAGCTCCTCGTCTGCGGGGCCGGCGGCATTAACCAGCAGGTACGAACCTGCCAGTGCCAGCCCGAGATTGGTGAGCGCGAGCAGCGCCGCCACCAGGATGGATGATTCGACGGCGGCATACAGGATCTCAAAACCGCACAAGACGGTCAGCAGACCGATCACCACACGCAGCGTCTGCGAGGTGATGCCGAGATGCAGCAAACCGTTGCCCACGAGAAGCAAACTCCCAACGATGACCGGCAGGCCGAGGCCGGGGTTCAGGGCTTCCACGCGCGGCCCGGCCGCGAAGGCGATCACGATCATGATGGACGCGCCGAACAAGCGAAACGTACGGCCCTGCGGCCAGAAGGATTCCTGCGGTTCATCGCGCTGAGACACGCCGACGCGCGTCATGCCCAGCGCGGCGGTGGCCATCCAACCCGTCACCAATTTGACGGCCGCCATCCCTATCGGCCAATGTTGCGTCACCAGCCAGAACGCGGCCAGGTATTGTGCCGCGAGAAGCCCGAGGCTCCAGCGCCAATCCCGGCTGACGAGAATCCCGGCTGAGGCCACGGCCAACAGTGCGACAGCCACCCACGCGATGATGGTGATTGCCACCTACGGCTTGCCTCTCGACATGAACGAGGCGAACAACGCGAGAAATAGCAACGCCCACATGATCCCGCCGTCGCCTTCCAGCGTGGCGGAGATGGCGCGGCTCAGCCGTCCGAGCAGTTGTGCGGAGCGGCCGAGCGCGCGATAGAGGCCGTCAAACCACGAGGACGTGGCCGGCCGCAGCCAATGGGCGCGGATCGGGTTGAGGACGCGAAAACGCGGACCGGCCCACGCCAAGCCGACGGTCAGGGCGGCTGCGGCGACGGCCAGCGGCCAGGGACCTACGCGGCCCGCGCCGTCCCAACCGACCAGTCCGAGAATAATTTCCGTCAAGAGCAGCAGGCCGATCCCAGCCGGGTATGCACCGCGGGCCCAACCGGGCTGAGCGTCGATGGCTTCGCGCGTGCCGGCGCGCAGCGCGTGCCGAATGAATCCGGTGACGAGAAATGCCTGCGCGATCAACAGGAACGGTAGGGCCAACCACAATGCCGGAGCGGCGCCCTGCCAGCCGCTGGCGGTCAGCGAGAAGGGCAGGGCGGAAACACCCCACGCGCCGATCAACAGGGCACGCTGCAGCCACTTGTGTTGGATCGAGGCCAGGAATATGGCCGCGCCGGAGATCAGCAGCGCGCAGCTCCAGGCTGTTGCACCCGCGGGATTGCCTTGTAGGGCCGCAGCCACGGCCAGCGCAGCCATCCCGATCAGCCAGAACGGCCTGCCGGCCAGTTCGTCCGGCGCGCGCAGCCACATCCAGCCGCCGTACAGGGCCGCCAGCGTGGCCAGCAGCAGCAGGAATGGTGTGAACGGCGAGAGGATGCTGTCTTGTGGGATGCGCGCGAGGACGATCAAGCTGGAGGCGGCCGAGACCAGGCGCAGTGTGGTGCCGAAGCCGCGCCGCAGTCGCGAGTCCGAGGAATACGGCAGATGCAGCGGCAGGACGCCCAGCCGCAGGCCCGCCGCCACGAGCAGATACAACCCGGCGGAGGGATCCATCGAGACGAAATCAAGGCGGTTGCCCGATGCAATGCTGACCGCGTTGGCCAGCAACAAGATGCCGATGCCTGCCGCGCGTGTTGAGAACGCCAACACCACGCGCTCGCTCGCGGTAGGCCCCGCTGTGGATCTCAGCAACGTGATCAGCTCGGCCACGTCGATGGCGGCCCACACCAGCACGAGAGTCAGAGGATTGCTGGCGGTTACCGCCAGCAATCCGAGGCCCGTAAGTGTCAGCGTCCCGATCCATGGCAGCGGGTCGGAATAATTCTGTCGCGCGACCGTGGTGATCAAGACGGCGAGCGCGAGAGTCGCAAGGCTGAGCGCGAACGGCCATGAAAGTCCGTCCGCAAGAAACGTCGGAGAATCTTTGAACAAACTGCTCGGCTGCCATGGCGGCAGCGCGAGCTGCACGGGCAGGACGGCTAGCCACAGCCAGGTGGTGAGCCACGCGATCAATGCGCCGCCGACGGCCGTCAGCCAGAAGAAACGAAATTTTGGCTGTGTTCGGCGTAAGACCAGCAAGGCCAACGCCGTGATCAACAGGACAAAAACTGAGATCAGGATCAACATGAGGAGATTTACATTGGGAGCGCAGGGCTAGTAGATGTTGTCCGGTTTCGGGTGCCGTCCCACGGGGATACCCTGACGGGCACACGTGCTTCGCGATTGCGCTGCATCCGGCTCGCAGTTCAACTGCTCGAAAACCGATGGGCGGTAGAGTTGCGCTTCAACATTAATTGTAACCGTTTTGCCCGGATCAGCAGGCGATGGTTTGGTAAAATCAAGACATGCGGCGCTCAAAGGACGGGCATTTCAGTTCCCTTCGGGTAACGATCTTGCATCTCATTCTTCTATTATTTTTCACGACCGCTTGCGCTGCATTCTCCAACCCGATTCCTGTTTCCATTAATCTGGCGACCGCCACACCGACGCCGTTTCAACCTCAACCGGGTGCACCTGACTCGCCGTTTGCCGCGCCGGCTCTACCCCTGCCGGCGCCTACATTTACGGCCGTGCCCACGGTGAGGGTCAACCACAGCCAACTCTCCGTGCAGCCGGAGATTCTCGCGCCGGCCATCGGCGGCGGTGGATTCGTGCCTGGGTACCTGACCAATCCGCTGACCGGCCTGGCCTTCGCAGATCCGGCGCTTGCGGAGCGCCGGCCAATGGCGATCAAGATCACGAACTCGCCCGATTACGTGCGTCCGCAATCAGGACTTACGCTTGCAGATGTGGTGTACGAATACTACATTGAATGGGGCGATACGCGCTTCATCGCCGTCTTCTATGGCAATGATGCGAAAATGGTGGGGCCGGTGCGCTCCGGCCGCTTCTTTGATGAACATATCCTTCGCATGTACCAGGCCTTCCTGGTGTACAAGTACTCCGATCCGCGTGAGAAGGAATACTTTTACAGCAGCGACTTTGCCAGCTTCCTGGTGGTGCCCGGCTTCACTGCATGCCCGCCATTCCTGGTGGGAAAGTATGCCCGCGACAGCTACAACAATATCTTCTTCAATACCACCAAATTCGGCGCCTGCCTTGCCAAGGCGGGACGCGAGAACGCGCGCCCCTCTCTGCGGAGCGGTTTTTTCAGCGAGCAAGTGACCGACAGCGCGCTGCAGGTAAACCGGATCTACACTCACTACTCGGCCTACAGCTACAACTACTGGGAATACGACGCGGCTACCCACAAGTATTTCCGCTTTCAGGAGGCGCACGACGAGTACGATCCGGCGCACGAGAGGCATTTCCCGGCGTCGTATGCGGCATTGAGCGATGCGCTGACCGGCCTGCCGGTGACGGCGGATAACGTCATAGAGATATTTGTTCCGTACGTCTTCACCGATGAGAATCAAGCCGAGGACCAGGTGTATCACATTGACCTGGTCGACTCCGGCCAGGCCTTCGTATTCCGGGACGGATTCGCATATCCGGCACGCTGGTATCGGACCGATAACGACCAGCCGCTGCTGATCACCAGCCTGAACGGGACGCCCATTTATCTGCGGCCCGGCCACACCTTCTATGAGGTCATCGGTGAATCTTCGACATACGTGCAGGACGGCGCCGATTGGTCGTTCCGCTTTCAAACCCCGTAAGAGGCATGCATGAACGATAAGGTACGCATCGAAAAGGATTCGCTCGGCGAGGTGCACGTGCCGGCCGGCGCGCTGTACGGCGCGCAAACGCAGCGGGCCGTGGAGAATTTCCCCATTTCGGGCTTGCGCCCGTGGCGAGCGTTCGTGTGGTCGATCGCGGCCGTCAAACTTGCCGCCGCCGCGGTCAACCGTGATCTGCATCTGCTGGATGCCGAGCGCGCCGACGCGATCGTGGGCGCGGCCCGTGAGATCATGGATGGCAAATGGGACCTGGAATTCGTGATCGACCCATTCCAGGCCGGCGCGGGGACGAGCCATAATATGAATGCCAACGAAGTCATCGCGAACCGCGCCACGCAGATCCTGGGCGGCGCGTTGGGCGAGTATCGGGTGCATCCGAACGATCATGTGAATATGGCGCAGTCGACCAACGATGTCATCCCGACCGCGATCCGGCTCGGTTGCTTGTGGCGGCTGGACGAATTGCTCAGCGCGTTGGAGTCGTTGGCCGCGGAATTGGACGCGCGGGCAGCGGACTTCGACGCGATCATTAAGTCCGGGCGGACGCATTTGCAGGACGCTGTGCCCGTTCGCCTCGGGCAGGAGTTCGGCGCATACGCGAAGGCGGTCCGCCGCGAGGCGGAGCGGATCGCGCGCTCGGCCGAGGGGTTGCGCCGGCTTGGGATAGGGGGAACAGCCGTCGGGTCCGGGCTGAACGCCCACCCGAAGTTTCACAGCCTGATGGTGAAGGAACTGTCCGCGGTCACCGGCCTCAAGCTGTACGAATCGGACAATCTGTTCGAATCGATGCAGTCCATGGCCGACGCGGCTGATTTCTCGGCTTCGCTGCGGACGCTGGCGATCACGCTTGGGCGGATCGCGAACGACTTCAGACTGCTCGCCTCCGGTCCTGCGACGGGCCTGGACGAGATCCGTCTCCCCGCAGTTCAACCCGGTTCGTCGATCATGCCGGGGAAGGTAAATCCGGTCATGGCCGAGATGCTCAACCAGGCCATGTATCACGTGATGGGCGGCGACGCGGCGGTGGCGATGGCGGCGCAAGCTGGACAACTGGAATTGAACGTTATGATGCCCGTCATCGCGCACAATCTGTTCGAAATGATGCAGGTCACGATCGGCGCGGTGCGCGCCTTCACTGTGCGCGCGGTGAACGGTATGACCGCAAACTCCGAAAAAGCCGAAGGCTGGCTGGCGAAGAATGCCATCGTCGTCACGGCGCTGAATCCGCTGATCGGGTACGCGCAAGGGGCAGCACTCGTGAAAGAGGCCTGGGCGCGCAACGTCCCGATCCGCCAGGTGGCGGTCGAGAAGGCCATGGCGGGAGCCTTGAAACATCGCGACGAGGACCGGCCGGTCAGCGCCGAAGAGATCGAGGTCGCGCTCTCAGACCTGCGCAAGCTGACGGAAGGCGGCATTGTAGGGGGCTCGGTTGGAGGGTAGAATTAGGGTATTCCTCGTAAATGCTTGTGGAGCCTTACCACGAAGTCACCAAGCCACTAAGTCACAAAGAATTTTTCCTTGGTGTCCCCGTGAGTTCCCTGGCACCGCCCGCCAGGGCAGGTGTGTGCCTTCGTGGTTAGTAGCCGCTGGCTTTCGATCTCCCTCGAAGAATACCGCATGAACCTGGATCCGACCTTCCTCAGCAATCTCCTGCTCGTGCTCACGGCCTTCGGTGGCGCATTCCTGGCTGCCTTGTGGATCGCGCTCGTGATTTGGACGTATCGCGACATTCGCTCGCGGACACGTGATCCGCTCGTTCAAGTCCTGTCCGCGCTCCTGGTGGCGGTGTTGAACATCCCGGGTGTGCTGGTGTATTTGATCCTGCGGCCGCCGCGCACGCTGGAAGAGGAATACCAGCGCACGCTCGAAGAAGAGGCGCTGCTTCAGGCGCTCGAGGATCTGCCGCTGTGTCCCGGCTGTGAACGTCGTGTCAAAGATGACTGGCAGGTTTGTCCCAACTGCCATACCAAATTAAAGAAGGCCTGCCATAATTGCGGCAAGTTGATGGAACTGGCCTGGAACATCTGTCCGTTTTGCGGCACGCCGGCGCCCGGAATGCGGCGCGAGGGCGTAAGCATGGACGAAGCGCTTAAAGGTCTGCAGTTGGGGGAAGACGCGAGCGAGGCACGCTCCGATTAATGGCCCGGCACCGGCGCGCTTGACGCGCACGCGCACCCGCAGCTCTGGCGGCTGTCTTCCAACCGCAACGAACTCCCGATGAAAATCGAACAATTTACTTTGCATCACCTAAGCATGCCTCTAGCCGCGCCGTTCGAGACTTCCTTCGGACGCGAGGTCGATCGGGAGTGTGTCCTGCTGGAAATCCGCTCGGAGGGACTGACGGGCCTAGGCGAGTGCGTCGCCTCGCGCGAACCCGGTTACAACTACGAAACCACAGGCACAGCCTGGCACATCCTGAGAGACTTTGTCGCGCCGCTTCTGCTCGGCCAGGACGTAGCAGATGCGGCCGATTTTCAAGCGCGCATGGAGAGCATCCGCGGCCATCACCTGACGAAAGCCGGCGTCGAGATGGCGCTGTGGGATCTGCAAGGCAAACGTGACGGAAAATCGCTGCAAGAGATGCTCGGCGGCTCGCGCGATCGGGTGGACGTCGGTATCTCGGTCGGGCTCCAGCCTTCGCCGCAGGCGCTCGTGCAGACCATCGAAGACTGCCTCGCGCAAGGCTACCGGCGCGTGAAGATCAAGATCAAGCCCGGCCGCGACCTGGCCGAGACCTCCGCAGTCCGGCGCGCGTTTCCGGATCTGCGGCTGCAAGTGGACGCGAACTCCG
>DASXQN010000375.1:0-3694 GCA_036507155.1 Anaerolineales bacterium | reverse complement strand
AACAATCACGCCGACGACCAGCGGTGTGTATTGAAAGCCTGGCAGGCTGCTGAAATTGACCTTGTCCACATCCACTTCTGAGCCGTCGGCGATCACAACGTAACGTTCGCCGCTCAGTTTTCCCACATCGATGCGCGTGATCCCGGTCGAGTGCGTCGGCAGATTATTTCGCGAGCCCGTGCCCGTAAAGAGAGCCACGCCGCCGCTGTCGTCGCCCAACACCGCCTCTTCCTTGCCGTCACCATCGACATCGATACCCGCGATCTCCGTCACCTTATCGGACATGGAGGCCGACCAGATCTGCTGTGCGTTTGACCCGTCGAATGAGAAGGCCCATACGCCGCCGTCCTTGCCGCCGGCGACGATCTCGCGCGAGGAAGGATCGCCGTTGAGCTCCACCTCACGGACCTCACTGATCGCCTGTCCGAGCGCGTCGTTGTAAAGGATTCTGCCATCCGGGGCGCTGTAGATGAAGAACGCGCCGAACTCGCCGCCGGTAATGATCTCGCTGTTGCCATCGCCGTCCAGGTCGAACGCGCGCATGCGTCGCAGGGTTTCCTGGCTGTTCTCCCAGACCGTCCCGCCCACTTCGTCGATGACGCGCACCACACCGTTATTGGTTGCCGCAGCCAGGAAGGTCTGGCCGTTGATCTTTGCATCGTCCATGCCGCGCACTTCCGCCAACCCGAGGGCGGTATTCCACAGCGGCTGGCCGTCCAGGCCGATCGAGAGCAGGCTGCCGCCATTGTCGCCCAGCACGATCTGAGGTCCGGACTGAAAACGGATCACTGCGACCCGCGACGGGAAGCCGATGTTCAAGGTCTGCGCGAGGTTGCGGACCTGTCCTTTGCTGATCACGTCCACCGACATGCCGGTGCCGACGTAATAGACAACGATGTCCTCCACACCGTCGCCGTCCACGTCGCCGAGCGTGGTCTTGGGGCTGGAATAATCGAAGGTGAATTGCACGTTCCCGTCGCCATCGAAGACGGCGATATTGCTGGTGTTCTGGATGAACAGGTCGTCCTGGCCGTCGCCGGTCACGTCGATGACCTTCATGCTTTCCGCACCGGCATACGGTTGGGACCACGCCTGTTGGCTGCCGAACTTTTCGGCCGTGACCGCACCGCTGTAAGCGAATACTCCTGACACACCCATGACCAGGCAAATGAGGACAAGCGCGACGACGAATGGGATGATCTTTCGGCTCATGTCAGGCGGCCTTTCGCTGCAGCAGGGTATAGGCTGATCGCAGCACGTTCAGAATGTTCTCGGATTCGATCTCATCAAACGGCGAGCTGGCGACAAAGTCGATGATGCCGCCTTCAGTGCTAAGTTGGGCGACCGTATACTTGCCCACACTCAGCCCTTGCTTGAATTTTACGTTCGACACGATCTTGTACGCTTCCGGATTGACCGCAATGCGCACCTTCAGTTGCTGCTCGCTCCCCTTGAACTTGGCGGGCTTAAGCTTCATCTTGCCGCTGATCGAGCTTCGCTTCCAGTACGACTTACGCTGCTTCGAGCGTTGCAGGGCAGACACGCGCAGCACGTTGCCATCGTACAGTTTGGCCTTCAGGCTGAGCCATTCATCGCGAAAGTATTGGGTGGTGCGATTCTGGCTGTCACTTGCCTCGTGCGCCACCTTCGTGGGCAGCAGGGCGCCGGTCAGATCCAGGTGGCCGAGGAATGTGCCGCCCGGCCGCAGATCGTCCCGCAACGTGTGGAAGATCTCCTTGCTTCCGGCATAGCGCGGCGGAAAGGCCTGCGCGCGACTCCGTCGCAAACCAAATGCCAGCCAGAACGCAGCAATCCAAAGCAGGACGCCTCCAGCCGTAAAGATGATCGATACATAGCCGAAAACGAACATCAGGCCGTCGATCAACATCAGTGCGATCCCAGCCGCGAACACGACCAACGGCAGCCACCACCAGCGCTGGCTGGCCGATTCCATCTGCCGCGTTTCGGCGATGAGCTTGTCCATGCCCCGCATGATGTTGTCTGGTTTGTCCGCCAGCGTCAAATACACGGGCGTGTAGTCCTTCTGTGCCGCCTTAGCCGGCGGCTTGATCCGGCACAGGTTGTATAGAATGATGAAGAGGATTAATGCGATTCCCGCAAAGCAGAGGATTTGCATCTAAGCTCCTACCGGACAGTCATTTTTTGAGCTGCCGCGTCCTCGTCCATGACGGTTCTGATATTGCCAAAGATCTCAACCAGGCCTTGAAACTGCCCGCGTAATTCTTCCGAAGCTCCAGACTCCGGCGCGCTCAGGCGAACGAGCAGTCGGGCACCGTAATCCGTCGGCGTGATGTGCCGCATCTGGTAGTATTCAACG
This sequence comes from Anaerolineales bacterium, assembly GCA_036507155.1. Lineage (GTDB taxonomy): Bacteria > Chloroflexota > Anaerolineae > Anaerolineales > Villigracilaceae > DASXQN01. The sequence continues at coordinate 1,356 of DASXQN010000375.1, read as the reverse complement.
CTGCCGAACATTTCCATTTTTTGCAGAAATGTATAGTAATCGAACGGCTTCCAATCCACGATCTTCGCGTAAAAATGTGCATCACCGTGAGCGCAGTGAAACCCGGCGTCTGCTCGCACGCGCCCGCCAAGCTGATCCGTCCGCTCGACGCTGTCCAGGCCGAGCACACGTGCTTCCAGGGCCGGCACACTGAGGTAGTCCCACACAAGCGACGGGGGATAAGGCAGGTCGATCTCGTATTGGACCCAGCTATCCTCCGGGGGGATGAAATGCCGTCTGCCTGCCTGTGCACGCTTCCACACTTCACGCAGGTCAAATACCTGCATCTTCACCTCGCCCAGGTGCTCGTATGATTCTGCATGCGGAATGAGTGGCTGCATCAGCTCCTGTAATTGCAGAGCCTGTGCGGCGGCCTCGCTGAATACCGCGTAGGCTCTGATTCCCGTTTTTTCGATCACTTCATTCTTCAGCATGCGGTGTGGCACGATCGCGTCCGCTCCCAGTAACTCCTCGCGGTCGCCGAGCTTTTGGATCACGTACTCGCCGAAATGGACGCACATCTTCAGGTCGAGCGCGCCCATGTTCTTGCAGGCGCGGCAGGTGCAGGTGGTGCGATATTGGATTTGCTCGAGCGTGGCCGAAAACGCGATGTACAGGTTTTCCAGGGATTCGAGCAGGCTTTGCGCCGCCACGAAGTTCGTCTCCGGGACGTACATGAAGATCGCGTCACCGCGGAACCCCGAGATCACAAAAGGGTACTTGATCACCTCAAGTTGTGCATCGAACAGGCTTTGCAGGATATCCTGCGCGTGGTCGAGCTCCGAGCGCGTGAGGTACTCCGTGTAACCCGAGATATCGGTAATGACAAAATATCCGCTAAGCGCCATCTGCTGCTGCCTTTACATCCCTTATAATCCTGCGAATGAAACGCGTGCTGTACACTGCCTTCGATATTGTACCAAGCCCCAAGGGCGCATCCACCCATATTTTGCACAATCTGCGCGGGCTCGTCAATGCCGGCTTTGGCGTCCACCTGCTGACGCCGAACGATGGCCTGCTGCCCGTCGAGGAGACGCTCGAGGGCGCGCGGCTGACGCGCGTCACGCAGGACCTTACACAGAATTTCCTGGAGCGCGCGGTGGCCTTCGGCCGCTCGGTCATGTCTCACGTGGCCCTTGCCCCGGCCTACGACGTCGTTCACTATCGCTCGGTTTGGGACGGATTGCAGCTAGCGCAATCAAAGGCGCGTCTTGGGTATCGCACGCTCTTCGAGGTCAATGGCCTGCCGTCGGTCGAACTGAAATATCACTACCCGGGCATCGACGCGGAGTTGCTAAACAAGGTCAAGGAACAGGA
>DASXQN010000374.1:0-8817 GCA_036507155.1 Anaerolineales bacterium | reverse complement strand
ATGCGTCCGGGATCCAACTCGAGGTCCGGTAAAGAGGCCGGCAGGTCCAGGTCCAGTGCCACGCCCTTCTTTTGCAGTCGGATGGCAAAATGAGTGGCCACGTCCTGCAACAAGCGGGTGGGTTGTACGGTCTGCAGGCTGAGCGGCAGCTCGCCGGCGTCGGCGAGTGAGAGCGTGCGCAGTTCGTCGACTAGGTGCTCTAGGCGGCCGGCCTCCTCGCGGATGATCTCGAAGTTCTCGCGGCTGGAGGGCAGTACGCCATCGTGCACGGCCTCGGCATGGCCCAGAATCAGGCTCAGGGGTGTGCGGAGTTCGTGCGCGATGTCGGCCGTCATCTGGCGGCGGGCGTTGATGGAGCGCGCCAGTTCGGCGCTCATTTTGTTGAACGCCCCGGCCAGCTCGCCGAGCTCATCCCTCGAGCGCACGCGCACCTGCTGGGAAAGATCGCCTTGGGAGACCGCGTGGGTGGCCAGCGTGAGCTCGCGGATTGGCGAGGTCAAGTTGCGCGAGAGCAAGATGCCCAGCAGCAGGGCCACCGCGGTGGCTCCCAGTGCGCTGTAAATCAGCAACAGGGTTGTCCGGTTGAGAAACTCCTTCTCCGGGGAATTCTCCTCAAACGGCGGCTTTGCAAAAACCAGATAGCCTACGATGCGGTCGTTCACCTTGATCGGAGCCGCGCGCTCGAATTCATTCGGCTGAATTACCTCGCCCGGTTTCAGGCCCGAGCCTGGCCGGATGACTTTCCCGCTCGGATCGGTGACAGTCACCGGGTTATAGGATCCGAGAGGCGGCGACACGCCGGGCGCGGGAAGGCGCACGAACAGATCCGCTGTTTCAATGCCTTCCCAGGAGCCGCGTGCGATGTAATATTCCTCGAGGCTGATCATCAGAGTGGAGCGCGCGTCGATTTCGGTGAACTTCTGGAACTCATGCCCGGTGGCATAGCGCGCCAGCAATACGATTAACAGGACGCTTACCATGCTGACGGCCAAAAAGGCGAAGACCAGTTTGAGGGTAATCGAGCGCATGCAAATTACTACCGAGCGAATCGATAGCCCACTCCGTAGACGGTTTCAATGTACCGCGGCGCGTGCGGGTCGGATTCGATCTTGGCCCGCAGGTTTTTGATGTGCGTGTCGATGGTGCGTTCGTAACCTTCATAGCGAACGCCCTGGATGATGTCCAGCAGATCGAGCCGCGAGAACACCCGGCCGGGGACCGACATCATGGCCGCCAGCAGGTCGAATTCCGAGGGCGTCAAGTCTACCCTGCGTTTGGCCACCTGCACCAACCGCGCGGCGCGGTCGACGGTGACGTCGGCGGCGCGCAATATGTCGACGCGCGGCTCGGTATATCCAGCTCGCCGCAGCACGGCTCGCACGCGCGCTACCAGCTCGCGCGGGCGAAAGGGCTTGGTGATGTAATCGTCGGCGCCCAGCTCCAGGCCAACCACCTTCTCGTCCTCGTCGACGCGGGCGGTGAGCAGGATGATCGGAGTGTTCTCCCGGCTGCGATGTTGGCGCATGAACTCGTAGCCGTCCATTTCGGGCATCATGATGTCCAGCACGATCAGGTCCGGTTTTTCGCGACGGGCAACGGCCAGGGCCTCGCGGCCATTAAAGGCCGTGACCACACGGTAACCCTCCTGGAGAAAATAGCTCTCCACCAGGGAGACCAGGCGCCGTTCATCGTCCACCACCAGAATACTTTTCGTCGACATGAGATTTTCTATTGAGGAGACCTCCTACATGAGCGAGCAAATCCGGTCGCAGAGATTTCCTCGTCTTTCGCACTGAGAACTCTGTGCTCTCAGCGCGAAAGACTTTTGCAATAAATCTAGTATATCAACTTCTGCGGGCAGCGTCACCTGCTCATGCTCCGAGGACTGTTGCAACGCATCTACGCTCCGGCCTTCGCCCGTAAGAACTCGATCAGGACGTTCAACAGAGGAGTTGGTAGCCGGTCGAAACCAGGTGCACCGCCTCCAGCCGCGCGCGCCGCCTGAGCCGTGGCGATCTGATCCGGGCTAAGGCTCTGTTCGCCGGCGGGACCGCCTTGGAGTCCGCCTCCACCGGCCGGGAACCCGGCGCCTCCATCAGGAGGCGCGAAGTCTGGGCTGCCGCCCGTGATGGAATCGCCGGCCTGAGGACCCGCGCCCACCCCAATACCCTGTTCCTGCATGACGGCAAACATATCGTCGCGCGTCAACTGCATGTCGGCGATGGCCTGCATTTGTTCGGGCGTCATCGCGTCGCGGATCTGTTCCACCAGTGCTTCCAGCTCCTCCCGCGCGGCAGTGTCGCTGGCGCTCAAGCTCAGGTAGGTCTGCCAGAGTGGCAGGAGCTCAGCCGCCTGTTCAGCGCCGACGGCCCGGTCAGTTCCGTCGAGCTTCAGGGTGCCAATCACAAGCTGGCTTGACTCGGGCAGCGCGTCGGCGGAGGGATTACCCAGCGGGTCCGAGCCGGACTGGGCTCCATTCGAAGCGGTGCCGCACGCGGCCAGCACCAAGCCGAGAAAAGTAAGAACTGTGGCGAACATAATCTTTCTCATTTTTTTCTCCTCACGTGAGGGTCACCTTCGCAAAGCGGTCCGGGCGGAGCGAGGAGCAAGGCGACCGCCACACATGATATGGATATTTATTCGTATCTCAACGCTTCAATCGGATCGAGCTGCGCGGCCTGATCCGCGGGATAGTATCCGAAGAACACGCCGACGACGGCCGCAGACCCGAAGGCCAACAGGGTGGAAGCCGGCTGCACGACGGTACGCATGTTGCTCAGGCTGCCGAAGATGTACGCGCCTCCTACGCCGACGACCATCCCGATCATGCCGCCGACCACACTCAACATGAGCGCCTCGGTCAGGAATTGCAGGCGGATGTCGGCGGGCGTGACGCCCACGGCTTGGCGGATGCCGATCTCGCGGGTGCGCTCGGTCACGCTGACCAGCATGATGTTCATAATGCCGATCCCGCCCACGATCAGCGAGACGCCGGCCACCCAGGCCAGCAGGGACCGGAAAGCCGAAGTGGTCGATTCCTGGGTGCTGATGATGTCCTGCTGCGTCGTGACGGTGAAGTCGGCCGTATCCAGGGTGACCTCATGCCGCTTGACCAGCAACAGGTTGATCTGCGTGATGATATCGTCCAGGTTGGCCTCCGGATTCACCTCGACGTAGATCATGCGCACGCTGTCACCTCTGATCCGGGCGAAGAAGGAGGGCGTGAATTTTTGAAAGACCACGCTGATTGGTATGTAGATGCGCGAGTCGAAGTCCGTGTTGCCTACCAGGCCCTTCTCCTCGAACACGCCAATGACCGTCAGCTTGGTGTTGCTGACCGTCACGTACTGCCCGATGGGGCCTTCGTCGCCGAACAGCGCCTCCGCCAGGCTGGAACCCAGGATCGCGACTTTGCTGTTGCGCTCGATCTCCTGATCGTTGAAGTAGCGGCCATCCGCCAACTCCATGTCGCGCACCGACGGGAAGCCGGTGGTGGTGCCGAGGATCTCGACGTCCTCCAGCGCGATGTCGCCGGCCTTGACTGTCTCGGTGGAAAATTGCTCCACCACCACCGACACCACGCCGTCCACGCCCTCCTGGATGGCGGCCGCGTCGTCGTAGACCAGACCGCCCTGGGGTGGCTGGCCAGGTCCGCCCCGGGTGAAAGCGCCCTGTACGAAGACCAGGTTCGAGCCCAGGCTGGTGATCTGCTCTTGGATAGTGGCTTCAGTACCGGCACTGATTGCCACCATGATGATGACGGCCGCCACGCCGATGATGATGCCTAGCATGGTCAGAAGAGACCGGATCTTGTTCTTGCGAATTGCCTCCCAGGCGATGTGCACGGCTTCAGAGGGTTTCATTTTGCATCTGCTTTCTCGAAGGTCGGATTGCTAACCTGACTTACTTGGTTGTGGACGATGTTATCTAGCAGGCCGTCGATCAGTTGGATCGTCCGTTGGGTATGCGCGGCGATCTTCGGATCGTGCGTCACCATGACGATGGTGGTGCCCCGCTCGTGCAGCTTGTGCAGCAGGTTCATAATCTCAATACCCGAGCGCGTGTCCAGGTTACCGGTGGGTTCGTCCGCGATCACGACAACCGGGTCGTTGATCAGTGCCCGCGCAATGGCCACGCGCTGCTGCTGGCCGCCGGAGAGTTCGTGCGGTTGGTGGTTTACCCGATCGGAGAGGCCCACCAGCTCTAGCATTTCGCGGGCGCGGCCGTCGCCGTCCGCGGCACTCATCGGGCTGGCATGGTCGTAAATGAGCGGCAGGCTCACGTTCTGCAGGGCGCTGGTGCGGGCCAGTAGGTTATAGGCCTGGAAGATGAAGCCCAGCTTCCGGTTGCGGACGGCGGCCAGTTGCACCTTGTCCAGCCGGCTTACGTCCTCCTCGTCCAGGCGGTATACGCCGCTGGTGGGCTGCGACAGGCAGCCGAGGATGTGCATGAGCGTGCTCTTGCCTGAGCCGGACGGCCCCATGATGGCCACGAACTCGCCGGCCCGGATGTCCACGCTGACGCCTTTCAATGCCTCGACACTGATGTCACCCATGCCGTAGATCTTGGTGATATCGACGGTTTCGATGATCTTGCGCTCGGCCATTATTGCGTCTCCGTGATGCCGGTGGTGACGATTTCGCCCGGCTCGAGGCCCGAGGTGATCTCTGCATACAACAAGTCCTGGAGACCCACTTCCACCACGCGAAGCTTGAGCTTGCCGTCTTCGACTACGAAGACGGTATACTGATCGCCCGCGTGGTGCAGCGCCTCCACGGGCACGAGCACGGCGTTCTCGGCGCGACCGCCGATCACGTCCACCGAGGCGGTGGTGCCGAGGGGAAGGTTGAAGCTGTCCGCGTCAGCCGTGTCCAGTTTGACCAGGGCGCGCACCACGGACGTGCCGTTCTCGGTGTACAAGCCCGGATCCACCTGTGTGACCGCGCCGGTGTATGTCTTGTCCGGCAGGATGTCGAAGGTGACCTCTACCTCGTACCCCAGCTCCACGTTGGACCAATCTGATTCGTCGAGATAGACTTCCAGATAAGGCTGGCTCAGGTCGGCCATGGTCATCACAGCCGTCCCGGTGGCCGCCGTGTCGCCCACGTTAGTGTCGATCGACATGATCGTGCCGTCGAACGGCGCGTACAGGCTGGTGCCGTCCAGGTCAGCCTGCGCGGCCTGCAGATCCAGGCGCGCCTTTTCGATTTCGGTGAGGCTCGTACCAGTGGCGTCGGCGGGGATGTCCTCGCCAGTCAGCGAGGCATACAGCCATTTGGCTTCCTGCAGCGCCGCCTCGGCCGAGGCCACGTCGGCCCGGGCGGACAGGATGTCCGCCTCGCTGGGCGCCGCCACATACCTCTCGCCGTCGCGCGGGGAGACTGTGAAATGGTTCGGGACGTAGATTTCCTCATAGCTAATCCACGCGCCGGCCAGTTTGTCGTTGACGTAATCGAGGTAATCCTTGGCATTCTGCAATGCCGCCTGTGCCTCCCGGTCGGAGGGCGCCTTGTCCGCCGCGGCCTCGGCTTGATCAAGCGCCTCTTCGGCTTTCGCCACCTCCTCCTCCCAGTAGACGATGTTCGGCCCTAGGACATAGTCGCGATGGCTTTTGGAGCTGGCCAGGTCGGACTGCGCATCCGCGATGGCGGTCTGCGCGGCGGCGATGGCGCTGGGCGAGATCAGCTCGCGCAGCGCGCGTTCGGCCTGGGCGTAGGCGATGCGGACGTCAGTGTCGTCCACTGTGGCCAGCAGGTCGCCGGACCGCACCCGGTCCCCGACCTCCACGATGAGATCGGTCACCTCGCCGCCGGTCGCGAAGGCCATGTCCGCCTCGTCGGCCGAGATCAACGTGCCGGTGCCGCTGGCGTAGATGACCATGTCGCCCTGACGCACAACCGCGGTTTGCATGGCAGCTTCGTCGGAGGCCTGCACAGCCTGGCTGGACCGACCGAAATAGGCAAAGCCGCCGGCCGCCACGAGCAGCAGCACGAGCGCGGACAGCCAGGCGGCCGGCATCGGCAGCTTGGAGAGCAGCGGGATGCGCGCCAAGCGGGCGTCCGCCCGGGCGACGAGTGGGAGTTCGGAAATGCGATGGAGAAAGGCGGAAAATGTGACCTTCATGACAGCGTCCCTCATTGCGTGAATGGTTTTTTGCACGCCAGTAAGTATAGGAAGGCGCTGTAAAGACCGGGTCAAGAAGTTATGGAGGAATTGTGGGGATTAACCGGCGATGAATTGAAGTCATCTCTGCGCCGTCGCTAGTTAAGCGATGATCTCCTGACCATCGTCGAGCTGTCACTCCGTCGGTCGCGGCCATCCCTTTGCTCAGAATGCTTTGCACTCTTGCGTTAAAACACAACCCGGCAGCCATCCCGCCGGATTGTTCCAGATCAGTGGTTGTTGTTGCTCGAGGCGACCGGCTGCTTGAGTGGCCGCGTTCCGGCCGCAATCACTTTTTGACAGCGGCCAGCGGCAGTTCGCGCGCCTCGAGCATCCCCCAACGGCTGGCGCCCAAATACAGGATCTCGAGGATCAAGTCCTCGTAGCGGATGTCTTCGGCTGCAGCCTGAAGGCACAAGTCGCTGTAACCGGGCGTGAGGCCCGGCAGGGTGTTGATTTCTAAAAGCCGTGGGTTGCCGTCATCATCCAGGCGAATGTCTGTGCGCGAGACGTCCAGCGCATTGAGCACAATGTGCGCGCGCCAGGCGAAGTGCCGCAGTTTCTTCTCAAGCTCGGGATCCACGTCCGCAGGGCAGATATAACCGGGCGCGCCCTCGGCGCCAACGTCCTTGGCTTTGGCGGCCTGGCTGTACACCTGCGGCGTCACCGAGCGCGTGCTGTCCAACTCGAGGATCGGGAAGCGATGGAAGCCGTCCTTGTCGTACCATTCGGGGTGGCGGCTGTACAGCTTTGAATCGGAACGGCCCATGACGCCGACCGTGAACTCGCGGCCAGAGAGAAAGATCTCCACTAACGCAGGTTGCTGATAAGTGTTAATGACATACAGGACGCGCTCGCGCAATTCCTGCTCGTTGTTCACGATGGCCTTGACGTCCACGCCCATGCCCGTACCTTCGCGCGCTGGCTTGACGAACAGCGGGAACTTCAGCTCCGGGCGGACCGGCTCGTCGCCGATGCTGAATTCCTGGAAGGCGCTCACCGGCAAGCTGCGGTCACGCCAGATGCGCTTGGTGAGCGTTTTGTCGAGCGAGATGCCGTTGGCGAGCACGCGCGAGCCGGTGTATGGGATGTTGAGCATTTCCAGCAGCGCGGGCACCTGGGCCTCGCGGGCATCCCCACCCAGGCCTTCTGCGATGTTGAAACAGATATCCGGGTTTGCCTTCCTGAGTGCGAACGCGAGGTCGCGTCCGGCCGGGATAAAAACGGTCTTGTGCCCGTCGGTTTCGAGGGCGGCGCGGATGGAGTCGACGGTCTCGATGTGATCGTAATCCGCGAACGCGTCCGGGGGCACACCCTCGGGCTTCTCATGCTGATCGTCCTTGATGTTCGCGAGGACGGCAATTTTCCAGTATCGCTTCACGCGACGACTGGGAGGTTTTTCATCATCACGTTCAAGAGGCTCGGGCATCGCAGATCTCCTAACACGAATCAACGCGTGCTAGTATAGTACAACATGTCAAGATGGCAAGGGTAAAGAGTGAAATGATTTTCGTAACTGGACAAGAGCCCTCCTTTCAGGTATCATTACAGTGCTTGTAGGAAATTGCACTATGCCCGGATAAGGTTCTTATCCGGGTTCTTCTACAGTGAAACCAATCAGGCGCGCGCGCGATCCGGCGCCGGGCGTTGGAGATCGGATGTGGGTTGGGGTGCAACCGGTTCCCAAATACGCGTTCCAGGAAGAATAAAAGGAAATCGTGGCAGTTTTCTCCAAAGACTTAGGCATCGACCTGGGGACTATGTTTACCCGTCTGGCTGATGGCACGCAGGTGCTGATCGAAGAGCCGACGATCGTTGCCATCGAAGTGGAAGAGCAGAAAATGGTGGCCGTGGGCCAGGAGGCGCGCGACATGCTCGGGCGCGTCCCGGACACGATCGAAGTGGCGCGGCCGCTCCGCAATGGTGTCATCGCGGACTATGAGATCACGGAGACGCTGCTGTCCTACCTGCTGCAGCGGGTGAGCGGCTCGATGCGCATCTTCCGGCCGCGCGTGATGATCTCCGTGCCGTACGGCGTGACCAGTGTGGAGCGCCGCGCGGTGTATGAGGCAGTGCTGGAAGCGGGCAGCCGCGAAGCTTTTCTGATCCAACAGCCGCTGGCGGCTGCGCTCGGGATCGACCTGCCGATCGGCGCGCCCTCTGGCAACATGGTCATCTGCCTGGGCGGTGGGTGCACCGAAGCCGCCGTGATGGCGATGTACGGCATCGTCTCGGCCGAGACTCTGCGTGCCGGTGGAATGGACCTGGATGAAGCGATCATCAGCTACGTGCGACGCAAGTACGGGGTGGTGATCGGCCAATTGACCGCCGAACAGCTCAAGGTCCGGATCGGCGCGGCGGTTCCTCAAGATACTGAAAACAGCATGGAAGTCCAGGGCCAGGACCAGGTCACCGGCCTGCCGCGGCCGATCACGCTGACGACCGGCGAGATCGTGGAAGCGCTGCAGGACCCGCTCAAGCAGATCGTCGAGACGGGCCGGCGCGTGCTCGAGCGGACGCCCCCGGAATTGGTCGCGGATATCATCGACCGCGGCGTCGCATTGTGCGGCGGCGGCGCGCTGCTGCGCGGCGTCGACAAACTGCTCACGAAGTCGCTGGGCATCCCGGCCTATCTGGTCGATAATCCGATGACGT
>DASXQN010000373.1:0-4722 GCA_036507155.1 Anaerolineales bacterium | reverse complement strand
CGATACGCCCGACACGATTGGTTTCCTGTACGAATTCTCGAACGCGCTGGCCTTCACGCGGACATATATCGCGCGCATGATCGTGCAATCCTTCGGAAAACGGGTGCACGACACGCTGTATGTCACGGATGCGGATGGTAATAAGATCACGTCGCCTGAGCGGCAGCGCGAACTGCGCGCCGCGATCGTCTTGATCAAGCATTTTACGCATCTGCTGCCTCATTCGCCCAATCCTGAGACGGCGCTGCTGCATTTTCGCGAATTCATTTCCCAACTCTTCCAGCGACCAAACTGGCCCGATGAGATCGCCTCGATTGAACGCTCGGATGTGCTCGGCGCGCTGGCGCGGCTGCTCGGGGTCAGCGAGTTTCTCTGGGACGATTTTCTGCGCATGCAGTATGCCAACCTGTTTCCCGTTGTGCACAATATGGCTGCGCTCTCCGCCGCGAAGCCGCGCTCGCAATTGGAAGCAGAGCTGAAACGTGCATTGGGGAATGGATCAGCTGGCGAACAGGATTGGAGCGCGGCGCTGAATGCCTTCAAAGACCGCGAGCTCTTTCGGATCGACATGCGCCACATCCTGGCCCAAACGGACGAGTTCTGGGAATTTGCTGCCGAGCAGACCGACCTGGCAGAGGTGGTCGTCGCGGCCGCATTCTCCCGGTGCACGGACGAGTTGCGCGCTCACTACGGGAATCCGCGCCTTGAGAATGGCGAACCTTGTGAGATGACGGTTTTCGGGCTCGGAAAATACGGAGGGCGTGAGCTTGGCTTCGCCTCCGACATCGAGCTGATGTTCGTGTATGCAGGCAATGGCAAGACTACGGGCCCGAATGTGATCGACACGGCTGATTTCTATGAAAAGATTGTTCATGATGTCGTGGCCGCGATCCAAGCCCGGCAGGAGGGCGTTTTCCATATCGACCTGCAGTTGCGTCCATACGGTAAGGCCGGCAGCCTGTCCGTGTCGTTAGACTCATTTCGCAATTATTACGCGCCCGAAGGCGCGGCATGGGCGTACGAAAGACAAGCACTCGTCAAGTTGCGGCCGGTCGCGGGGGACAGTGAATTGGGTAGGAAGGTGTGCGAGTTGCGCGACGTATTCGTCTATGAATCGGGGCCGTTCGACGTGACAGCCATGCGCGCCATGCGCGAGCGCCAGATCCGGCACCTGGTAACAGGCGGGACGTTCAATGCGAAATTCAGCCCGGGCGGGCTGGTGGATGCGGAGTATCTGGTGCAGGGACTGCAGATCAATCACGGCGCTGGGAATCCGGCGTTGCGCACGACCGATCTGCGCGAGACCATGACCGCGCTGCTCGAAGCCGGGGTCCTTTCGGCGCGAGATGGCCTGCGCCTGCGCAGAGCCCATGCTTTCCTGCGCTGGTTGATCGATTCGTTGCGCGTGGTGCGCGGAAATGCGAAGGACGTGACCATCCCGCCATACGAAAACGAAGAATTCGCGTTCCTGGCGCGACGTTTGCTTTACGACAATGACATCGACCGGTTGCGTGGCGACCTGACGCGCTACGTGCGGGATATCCAGGAGCTCAATCAACGGTTGCTGCCAGGCTAAGCAGATGAAAAAAGACTTGCGATCAGATTGCAAGTCTTCTTTTTAGCGCTAGAAAATGGTGTGTTACCCTGATCGCGAAGCATCCCGTAGCAAAGCGGAGGGAGGGAGCCTTCCCTCTTGGCGCCGCCAGGAGAGCCGTGCGATCGAAGGGTCTCCGCCGCAAAGCGGCGGGATTCTTCGCTTCGCTCACCGTTCGTGCCGCCGTACCGGCGGCTACGTGATTTGCTAAGCAAATCATACGAAGCGGCAGAATGACACAAGGTCTGATCTATTCTGTCGCGAAGCGCTGTTCCTCTTGCTGGCCGAGCGGCACGACGCGTACGAAGGTATTCTTCCAATCCACCAACAGGTTGAGCGTCTTCTGCGCCTCTTCGACCTGGTGGTTGCGCTTGAGCTCGTCGGAGTACGATGTAAGCAGCTCGCGCAAATTCTGCAAATCCTTTTCGCCGACGTCCTTTGCCACAACTTTGGCGCCCCTTGCCAGCCGTCGCTGGATGGCGGCCTGGTCGAAATTCAGGTGAGGCTGCAGGCGCAGATAGAGCACGCCACCCGTCATGCCGGCGCAGATCCACGGCCCCGGATCGCCGAGCACCAAAACGCGGCCGGCCGTCATGTATTCGCACAGGAAGCCTTTGACATTGGCGCGCGCCCCGATGAAACCGAGGCTGTCGTTTAGCGGCTTTACGATCTCGCCGCCGATGATCACATCCGTGCCGGACAAGCGGATGCAGGCCCGCGAGTCCGCGTTGCCTTGCACGATCACCGTGCCGCCGGTGCCGCCGTAGGCGAGGCTCTTGCCCACCGAGCCGTCGATCAACTTGCCATCGTGGTTGTAGCCCTTCATGATCACGACGCGGCCGCCGGAAATTCCCTTGGCCACTCCGTCTTGCGCGCCGCCTTCGACCAGGATGCGCACCGGATCGGCATTGTACGCACCGAGCCCATTGCCCGGGACTGAGCTGCTGAAGAAGCGCAGCGCGGTGGCCGGCACGGCGCGCGTGTCGATGCCTTCGAGCGGAAGCCGCCACGTCTCGCGGTGCCCGCCGACGCCGCCGTGCCCGGGCAGCCAGGCCCAGTTATGGCGGAAGCGGGTCAGCGCGCCGGTCAGGTGCGTCCCGAGCGCGCGGTCGACCGGTGTGACCTTGTCGTCTTCGAACAGGATCGAATCCTGCGGAAAGGTCGTGAAACTTTCCATGACGAGGTTAGAAATGACCGTCGTCAGGTGATTGCGCGGCCGGTGCAGCGGACCGCGGTCGATCTCGGCGAGCTCATTGACCGGCAAACTGATCGGTATCGGTTTGGCGGCGCGGTATTCCTCCGCAGGAATGAGCATCTCGCACAGATCGATGCGCTGGTGATGCGAGACCTGTTCCAGCAAATCGGATCGGCCGACGATCTCCTGCGCGTTCGCAAAGCCGAGCCGCCCGACGATCTCGCGGACGCCCTCACCGAGGCCGGCGAAGACCTTGACGAGGCCCTCGGTGGCCGCCTCGAGATCGCGCGGGACGAAGTGCTTGACCCCCATGCTTTGAGCATTCTCCACCGATTCGATCTGCGTGGTGATCCCCACGTGGCAAGTGCCCAGTTGGCAGTCCCGGCAGATGGTGCAGCCGATGGCCACCATGGGCAGTGTGCCAAAGCCCACGCGGTTCGCGCCGAGGCACATCAGCTTGACCGCGTCAGCCGCAGAGCGTACCCCGCCGTCCGCCCAGATCTCGACGCGGCCGCGCAACCCAGCTTCACTCAGCGCGTGATGCGCGTCCACGACGCCGATCTCGGCCGGCAGACCCACATAGCGCAGGGAATGCTGGCGTGCCGCGCCGGTGCCGCCGTCGTAACCGGTCAAGTAGATGATGTCTGCATCCGCCTTGGCGATGCCGATCGCGATGATCCCGATGCCGGGCACAACAGGCACCTTGACCGCCACGCGCGCTTTCGGGTTGATCGTCTTGAGTTCTTCGATGAATTGCGCCAGATCTTCGATCGAATAGATATCGTGGTTGTTGGAGGGCGAGATCAGATCCACGCCGGGCTGCGCATGTCGTGCGGCCGCGACTTTCGCCGTGACCTTGCGCGCCGGCAAATGACCGCCTTCGCCGGGCTTCGCGCCCTGGCCGACCTTGATCTCCAGCAGGTTGGTCGCGTTGATGGTTTCGGCCGTGATGCCGAAGCGGCCGGAAGCGATCTGAATGCCGCGGTTGAACGGATACTTGCCCAACAGATCCGGTATCTCGCCGCCTTCGCCGTTGAGGGAGAGCATGTTCAGCCGGAACGCAGCTTCCGCGTAGGCGCGGTAGGCGATCTCGCCCTGCGAGCCGAAAGACATCGAGGCGATCAGGAATGGCAGGTTGTGAGAGGTGATGCCAAGATCGACCTCGGCCGGCTCGACGGCGGTTTGCGGGTCATAGCGGAAGCTGAGGATGTTGCGGATCGTGACCGGATGGGCCTTCGCCGTCTCTTCGACATGCGCCTCGTAGGTGCGCCAGTCCGTTTCACCTTTTCCGAGCCGCCCGGCAGATTTCCAAATTTTTGGATAAAAATGCGTCACACGCGAAAGCTCGCCGCGACCGACGCCGTTGTAAACAGCGCCGCGCGCCGCGACGTCGGCATCCAACTGTTCCCAGTTCAAGCCGCCGTGCTCGGAGCCTGCATAATTGACCGCGCCCAACACGGCGGCAAGGCTGCTGTTCAAGCCCAGGCCCGCAAACAGCCGGCCGTAGCCGCGCATCTCATGGATGCCCATCGTGCTGGTACATTTTTCGATACCGGAGCGCAGCGCCTTGATGGTATTCACCAGCCGCGCGATGTGTTCCTCTGCCGTGAGGTTCGCGTCCTGAATGGCGGCCTCGAAGATCAAATACGGCACGATGCCATCCGCACCGAGGCCAATGCACATCATCACATCATGCAGATTGCGGATTGCTCCGCTGCGCAGTACCAGCCCGGCCTGACGGCGCAGATTCAGCGGGGAGGGCGACGCGACCAAACCGAGATCGAGTTTGCCGTTCTCTCCCAGTGGCACCGGCGTGGCGCCGGTCTGAGGCGGTTGGTCCATAAAGGTTTGTCGCAGCGCGCGGTCAATGATGCCGAGCGCGAGTATCGGATCGATCCAGCCGAAGTCTTGACTGAATGCCTGCGAATCATCC
>DASXQN010000372.1:0-2739 GCA_036507155.1 Anaerolineales bacterium | reverse complement strand
ATAGTCGCCCTGCAATAGCCCGTCCAGCCGGCGGATCACCTGCCAGTCCAGCCGCTGCAGGATGCGTTCAGGCGCGGTCGTGGAGGTTGGCATGCTCGTGTAGAGGTACGACCGGGATCGGGATGCGATCGAGCAACTTTTTGAGCAGCTCGTCACTCGTCACATCATCGGACAGCGCTTCATAGGAAAGCACGATGCGGTGGCGCATGACATCCAGGGCCATGTCAAGGACGTCCTGGGGCAGCGCGTAATTCCGGCCGCGCACAAAGGCCAGGGCGCGCGCGGTCAGGATCAGGTTGATGGAGGCGCGTGGGCTCGCGCCATACGTAATGTAGCGCTTCAGGTCGGGCAGACCGTGGTCCTCGGGCTGGCGCGTGGCTGTGACCATGCGCACGGCATACTCGATCAGCGCCGGATCCGCATACACTTTGTCAGCCTCCTGCTGCAGGCCCAGCAATTCCTCGGTGGTGAGCACCTTCCGTACGGACTGCAGCGCGCTCGTCATGCGCTCCACGATCACGAATTCCTCGGTCGGGTTGGGATAACCCACCAGCACCTTCAACATGAAGCGATCCACTTGTGCCTCGGGGAGTGCGTATGTTCCTTCGGTCTCTATCGGATTCTGCGTGGCGAGCACCAGGAATGGTTCCGGAACTTTGAAAGTCTCGCGCCCGATCGTTACCTGATGCTCCTGCATGACCTCCAGCAGCGCACTCTGTACTTTGGCCGGCGCGCGGTTGATCTCATCTGCCAGCAGCAGATTCGTGAAGACCGGGCCCAGCGACGTGTTGAATTCGCCGGTCTTTTGATTGTAGATGCGCGTGCCCACCAGGTCCGCCGGCACGAGGTCGGGCGTGAACTGGATGCGCTTGAACTCGCCGCCGATCGATTCGGCCAGCGTTTTGATCGCCATGGTCTTGGCCAGGCCCGGCACGCCCTCCACCAGGATGTGGCCGCGCGCCAGCAGCGCCACGACCAGGCGCTCGAGCAGATGATCCTGCCCGACGATGACCTTCTTCACCTCGTACAGGACCTGCTCCATCGGTTTCTTATATTCGGCTTTGTCTTTTGAATCCATGGGCGCTCTCCTTGGAGTATTTAACGAGATGTATCCGTGACGACTCTAGTATTGCGGCGAGCCGACCGCGCTGCCCGCCACATCGATCGGCACAGCAAAGCCGATCCCAATGAAAAAATTATCTTCGGTCGGATTAACGATGCCTACGACGATCCCGATCAAGCGTCCCTCGCGGTCGACCAGTGGGCCGCCCGAATTGCCTGGATTTACCGCGGCATCGACCTGGATCAGGCCCTCCAGCGGCTCACGGCTGCCGGGGGGCTGGAATGTGCGCTCCAACCCGGAGATGACACCCGCGCTCATCGATCCGTACAGCCCAAAGGGATTGCCGACCACATAGGCCTCGTCGCCGATCTCCAGCGAATAGGAGTCACCCAAAACCGCCGGAACAACCTTGTCGGGCAGCCGGATGGGTTGTAGAACCGCGATGTCGTTTGGCGGATCTGCGGCGATGACCAACGCGGTGGTCTTGGAGCCGTCCGCAAAGGTGACCTCGATCCTGGTCGCGCCCGCCACCACGTGCAGGCAGGTCAGGATGTCGCCGTTGAAATCGATCACGACGCCGGTACCCAGGCCGTGCTGGCCGCCTCCGGTGGCGCTGGTACCCGGCGCCAATGTTTGGATTAACACGACAGACGGCAGAATGGCGTCGTACGCGGTCGCTGAAAACGCGGCGCGCGGCGTCGCAGATGCCATCGCTTGCGCGACCGCCTCATTTACCTCGCCGGTTGTCAATGGTTGGGGGGCCGGGAACAGGCTGTTATATAACAGCAGCGCTGCCAGCGCGGCAAGCACGCCGGACGCGAACGGAGCCGCCTTGCGCACCTGCTGCAGGCGGCGACGCCAATGCTCCCAACGGGATGCAGATGGTTGGATCATATATTCGGTATTCCAGGAAGCTGATGGGCGCTCCAGCCCGCAGCAGCTTCCGTATAGGCCTTGCCGGGCGCCCTTCAAAGCAATATAACACAAGTATCCATATCATCGTTCGAGGGAGCATGAGCCGATCGTGAGAAAATGCTGAGAATCGTGCCGACATTCGCTGAAACCCTATCGCAGCATGGGACGAACGTTCGACGGCGAAGATCCATATTTGGCATATAATTCGCTGAATTCATCCAACCCGATCGTTGCAGGGAGGCCACACACGAGACACCGCAGGGAAATTTCAAGACGCCGATTTTCTTCCATTTGCGCCACCCGAGGAGACACCCTATGAAAAAACTGTATTCCTTATTCAGTGTACTGGTCTTCGCAAGCCTGATCCTGTCGGCTTGTGGAGGCAAGGCCACACCGACCGCGAGCACTGAGCCGCAACAGACCGAGAGCCCGGTCGCCACCGAGGCACCGACTGAAGCGCCGGAGACCGGTCCGCTGGTTGTATTGATAGACAATGACGAAGGTCCGATCACGCCGGCCAACTTCAACACCTTCATCGGCTTCTGGATGGTCGGCTGGGTCTACGACTCGCTTTATGTCCGCACTCCGGACCTCGAGGCGATCCCCTCGCTCGCCACGTCGGCCACCTCCAGCGAAGACGGTCTGACCTGGACCATCAAGCTGCGCCAAGGTGTGAAGTGGCATGACGGTGAGCCGTTCACCGTGAAGGACGTGATCTTCAGCTACAACTTCCTCAAAGAGGCCGGCCGCGCCAACAATCT
>DASXQN010000371.1:0-4490 GCA_036507155.1 Anaerolineales bacterium | reverse complement strand
AGCGCTGCCCTCAACTGGATCTATACGCCCAGCGGCCGCTCCGAGCATATCGATTATGCATTGTTGTATCCAACCAATCGTCTCGGTAAGTCCCTGCCCGCGCTGGAGCCGAATCTTCCGATCCACTATGACTTTCTGGCTGGCGTCTTTGATGGGAATACCTCGCGCGCCATCGCCTTCTACTTTTCACCACCGGCTTGCCTGCACGTGCTTGATCCCGAACTCGATGGGAACAATCACCTCATCCTTGACGACAGCTTGATGCGAGAGGCGGCCGCGCTGTCGGCGCCTGAGCTCATCGTGGACCAACCGATCGCACGCATGCCGGAGATCTATTCGCCGGAGCCTGTCCACGGCTGGTGTTACTATTTTGAGACCGCAGATCTGGCACGGCAAGTGGGTGACTGGCCAAGGGTTTCTGATCTGGGCGACATCGCATTTGCCCTGGGCGACTATCCCAACGATCCCACGGAGCGCTTTGTCTTCATCGAAGGCTATGCTCATATGGGCGAGTGGGACAAGGCGCTCGGCTATTCTCAGGTTTCCTATGACGTCTCGAAAAACCTGGTGCGGCCGCTGTTGTGCAAATTGTGGGACCGCATCGAGCGCGAGCTTCCGGATTCCGCTGAACGGGACCGCGCGGTCGGAGAAGCGCGGTCATCGCTCTCCTGCCCGCCCCGATAGTTGTGTCTTGCTTTTACAGGTCTTTTAAGCAAGAATAGGTTGTGCGAGAATTGGCGAATGAGTAGAATTGAGGAATCATCCAGACAGCTTGATCAGAAAGGAGATCCCGCCCCAAATACATCCGCAGCAATCGAAGCCCATTAATCCGTGCAACAATCCGACAAATTTGGAGGAGTACATGAATCGCCACACGATCGTTCGCATTGTCACTTTGGTTCTGGCGTTCACGCTGATCGCCTCGGCTTGCGCGCCGAAGGCGGAGGAAGTTGGAGGATTTCAGATCCCTGAGATCCAGAGCGGCAAGTTTAACGTAGCCATGGTGCTGATCGGCCCTCACGACGACGGCGGCTGGTCACAGGCCCACTACGATGGCTTGCTGTATCTTGAGAAAAACGTGCCGAATTCGCACGTGGCATATATCGAAAACGTGCCCGAGGGCGCGGATTCTGAGCAGGTATTCCGCAGCCTGGCGCGCAAAGGCTTCGACTTGATCTTCGGCACCTCCTTCGGCTTTATGGATCCTATGGAGACGGTGGCCGGGGAGTTCCCGGATATCACCTTCATCCACCTGACCGGTTTCAAATCCAACGGCACCAACTTCGGCAATCTGTTCGGGGCGATGGAAGACATGAAGTACTTGGCCGGCATGGTAGCCGGAGCCCGTGCCCTGCAGGATGGCAATCCGAAGCTCGGCTACATGGCCACCTTCCCTATTCCGGAAGAGCTTCGCCTCGGCAACGCATTTGCCCTCGGCATGCGCAAGACCTGCCCGGAATGCACCATGGACGTGCGCTGGATTAACACCTGGCATGATCCGGTGGCCGAAAAAGACGGCGCCGCGTCGCTCTTCGATGCAGGTGCACAGGTGGTTCTGACGGGCGCGGATACGCCGGCGAATGCGGATGTTGCCCAGGAAAAGGGCAAATGGGGCATCACCTATGACTATATCGGATCCTGCAAGGTCGATGCCTGCCTCACGACGATCTACTGGATTTGGGGCCCGATCTACGCGAATATCGCCAAGGGCGTGGCGGACGGGACCTACACTCCGGGATTCGACTATTTCGACGCCGATAGCGGCGCGATGGGCATCTACGGCTTCATGGAGGGTCAATCACTTACCAAGGGTGAGGCCGACCTTCCGCCTGAAGTCCTGCAAACGGTGAGAGACACGCTGGCGAAGATGCTGGCGGGCGAATTCACCCGATTCGACGTGTTTGCTGGTCCGATCAAGGACAACAAGGGCAACATCGTTGTGCCGGATGGCGAAACGATCGAACAGATCGATATCGACTGCTTCGCGGGCGGCGCGGTCCCGTGCAAGACCGGCATGTACTGGTGGGCTGAAGGCGTCACCGCCGAACTGCCGCCACTCGGTCCGTAACGAATTTACAGAATTGAATTGGGGCCGGGATGTATATGCGTCCCGGCCCCAAATTCTATTAGGCATCTCGTTATGTCGCCGCCACAAGCCGCGCCGCTCGCAGAATCCGCCAAAGCCAAAGAAGCATTGGTGGTCGAAATGCGCGGCATCACCAAGCGCTTTCCGGGCGTGCTGGCCAATGACGACGTGGACTTTGAATTGCGCGGCGGCGAGATCCATGCGTTGCTGGGGGAAAACGGTGCTGGAAAAAGCACCTTGATGAATATTCTGGCCGGGCTTTATCGACAGGATTCTGGAACGATCACCGTCAAGGGCCGGCAGCTTGACTTTTCCTCTCCGCGCGACGCGATCGGCGCAGGCATCGGCATGGTGCATCAGCACTTCATGCTGGTACCATCGCAGACGGTCACTGAAAACGTACTCCTGGGCCTGGACGAACCGCGCTTCCTGCTTCATCTGCCCGAGTACGACACGAAGGTGGCGGCCCTGGGAGAGCGCTTCGGATTGAAGGTGGACCCGCGGGCGAAGATCTGGCAGCTATCGGTGGGGGAGCAACAACGCATTGAAATTATCAAGATGCTTTATCGCGGCGCGGACGTGCTCGTCATGGACGAGCCGACCGCCGTCCTTGCCCCGCAGGAGATCGAGGGCCTGTTCAAGACCCTGCGAGCCATGGTGGCGGAGGGGAAGTCAGTCATCTTTATCAGCCACAAGTTGCAGGAAGTCATCGCAATCGCGGACCGGGTCACGGTGCTGCGGCGCGGCAAGATGACGGCCGCGGGCCAGCCTGTGGCGGGTGTGACGCGGGCTCAGTTGGCGCGCGAAATGGTTGGGCGCGAAGTCCTCTTTCATCTGGAGAAAAAGCCGGTCAAGCCCGGCGAGATCGTGCTGGAGGTGCAGAATATCCATGCCGAGAATGACAAGGGTCTGCCTGCGCTGCGCGGTGTTTCGCTCAATGTGCGCGCCGGGGAGATCGTCGGCGTGGCGGGCGTGGCTGGCAATGGACAGAACGAATTGGCACAGGCCATCGCCGGGCTGCGCGCCTGCGATCCTGGCGAGATCCGGCTGAATCGCGATAAGGTCAGCAACCGGGATACGCTGTTCGGAATTCAGCATGGCATGTCGTATGTGCCCGAAGACCGCACGCAGGTGGGCAGCGCGCCGAACCTGAGCGTGACCGATAACGTCATCATGAAGAATTATCGCAAGCCGCCCATTTCCAGAGGAGGACTTCTGAACATGCCGGCCGCCACAAGCTTCGCCAACGAGCTCAAGCAGGCGTATGACATTATCGTGCCGACGGTCAACACGCCCGTGCGGCTGCTCTCCGGAGGAAACCTGCAGCGCGTGATCCTGGCGCGCGAGATATCAGGACAGCCGGCCTTCATGGTCGCGGTGCAGCCCACGCGCGGCCTGGACGTCGGCGCGATCGAAGGGGTGCATCGCCTCCTGCTCGCACAACGTGAGACGGGAGCCGCTGTGTTGCTCATCTCGGAGGAATTGGAAGAACTGCTTTCCTTGAGCGATCGTGTGTATGTGATCTACGAGGGCAGGATCATGGGCGAAGTGATTCTCAGCGGGCTGGGACCGGAACAGGGCATGATCGAGAAGGTCGGCTTGATGATGACCGGCACGCCCCTCGAGCAGATCGAGCGAGAGGCAGCCAATGGCTGAGGCGCGCGTGCCCACCGCGAAATCGAAGCGCGGCTTCCCGCTGCAGTTGCGAGTCGAGCCGCGCCTCAACGAGCCGCCTGCCTGGTATCCGCTGGTGGTCTCGCTCGCCGCGATTCTCGTCGCGCTGATCCTGGGCGGTATCCTGATCGCATTTGCGGGCGGCGATCCATTTCGTTCGTACGCGCATATCGCCCTGGCTTCTTTAGGAAGCATCGGTGTGCTGTCGGACACCATTGTCAAGGCCACGCCGATCTTGCTGACGAGCCTGGCGTGTTCGGTTGCGTTCCGCATGAAGTTATGGAATATCGGCGCGGAAGGACAATTCATCATGGGCGCCTTCGGCGCTGCAGCGGTGGTGCTGACACCGCTCCTTCCGCCGGACACTTCGCCGGTGCTGTTCATTCCTACCATGATCCTGGCTGGGATGGCCGCGGGCGCGGTCTGGGGCTGGCTGCCTGGAATCTTGAAGGCGCGCTTCAAGGTCAACGAGATCATCAGCTCGCTCATGCTCAACTACATCGCGATAGCCTGGATCAATTTCTGGATCTTCGGGGTGTGGAGCGAAAGTGGTTTCCAGATGAGCCCCAAGTTCACGGAGAACGCATGGCTGCCGCGGCTGCTTGACTACGCGGACGCGGTGCCGGCATTCCGCGGCCTGACCACACATCTTGGTCTCTTGTTCGGCGTCATTGCGGCGGTGATTCTCTGGCTGGTGATCTACCGCAGCCGCTGGGGATATGAAATACGC
>DASXQN010000370.1:0-10468 GCA_036507155.1 Anaerolineales bacterium | reverse complement strand
GATCACAGACTGGCATACCTTGCTGCCGCCTTCGTCGATCCTGACGCCGCATCCGGGCGAAATGGCCGCATTGACTGGTTTGTCCAAGGAACACATCCAGGAGAATCGGCAGGCTGTCGCAGCCAAGTTCGCGGCGCAGTGGGGGCATGTGGTTGTACTAAAGGGCGCGTTCACGGTTGTAGCCGCTCCGGACGGTCGCACGACGATCATCCCGGTCGCCAGCGCGGCTCTGGCGCGCGCTGGGACGGGCGACGTGCTGGCCGGATTGATCGTCGGCCTGCGCGCCCAAGGACTGGAGGCCTTCGAGGCAGCTGTCGCCGGCGCGTGGATCCACGCGCGCGCAGGCTTGTATGCCGCCGAAGACCTGGGCACGACGGCTTCGGTCCTTGCGAGCGATGTGTTGAACTCAATTTCAGATGTATTGAGTGAAATTTCCTGAATAAGAAGCCCGACTCGCTGAGCGTCCGGCACAAATAAAATCGCCGCCCTGCGAAGTCCCGGAGAGGGGAGCTTGTCGAAGGGTGGCGATTTACATATGTGATCTGCGGTTCGGCACCTTCGGTCACCGCGGCGTGGTGAGATTACTCCGCCTTTAAGAAGTCCTCCAGTGCTGCCTTGCTGATGCGGTACGCCTTGCCCATCTTCTTGGCTTTGAGCGTCTTGTCTGCGATCGCGGCCAGCACATCTTCCTCAGAGACCTTCAGGATCGCCGCGGCTTCCGCCGGAGTCATGACATCCGGAATGACGGCCGGCTTGCCGCCGGAACCGCCTTGAACGGCTCCTTGCGTCGCCTGTTGCATCAGATTGCCGATGCCCATGCCGGCGCCGATGCCGGCCGTCAGGCCCGCGCCACCGCTTGGATTCTTGGCCGCATCGCGCATCGCGTCCGCCGCCTGCAATTGGGTGTAGGTACCCATGTCCAACATGCCCATGGCGCGCAATTCCTCGGCCGACTTGTCGGAGGGTTTGAGGTTCCCGACGTAAAAGGTCTTCAGCGTCAAGCCGATCGCCTCGAAATCATCCTGCGTTTTCGATCGGACCGCGGCACCAATCTCGTCGGTCAGGCCGATGAGTTCCGGCACGCTGTGCTTTGCGCCGGTCTCGCCCAGAACATCCTGCAATTTGGAGAGCAACATTGTGCGCAGGCGTTCCTCGATCTCCGAGGTGCGGTACGCGCCCTGTGCGCCAACGATCTGCGTGACGAACTGTTGCGCGTCCTTGACCTGGAAGGAGTAGCTGCCGAAGCCCTGCAGCAGCGCCACCCCGAGGCCCATGCCCGGATTGCGAACGATGATCGGTTGCGGCGTGCCCCACTTCTTGTTGGCGAATTCCTTCATCGAAACGAAATAGACCTCCGCCGGAAACGGCGTGCGGTCATTAAATGCCTTGCCGATGAAATCGATCAGAAGCGGAATGTTGGCGGTGGCGATGGCGTGACGCCCGGCCTTGAACACGTCCAATGCGTTCCCGTCGCGGAAGAAGACCGCACGCTGCGACTCGCGCACGATCACTTGCGAGCCGATGCGATAATCGCCGATGCCTTCCTCAGGAAAGCGGTGGACGATCTCATCCTCCATCTCGCTCGGATATTCGATGACATCAAAAATTCGGGCCATGTGCGTACTCCTTTTCTGGATAGCGAGTTAATTATAGTCGAAGCGTTCGGTCGCTACAAGAACGGCTTCCGGTCCTATCTACGCAGTGATGCAGTCGGGGTTTCAGTCCTTCATGGGCTTGCCGGTGCCGCGATCGCGGGTCATCAAGATCTCGGCCAGGATGCTGACCGCGATCTCTTCAGGGGTCTCCGCCTGGAGTTCGAGCCCCATCGGCGAGTGGACCCGCTGAAGTTTTTCCTCCGGTACACCCTTGTCTATCAACGCCTTGACGGTAGTTGCCCATCGGCGCTTCGAACCAATGACTCCAATATAGCCCGCCGGCGAGTCAAGCAGATGCGGCAAGCCCTCCGCGTCGATCGGCGACCCGCGGCTGGTGACCACCAAACTGGTTTGCGGAGTGACTTTGAGTTGGTCCACCAACTGGGCCATCGGCACCGGGTAGTACGCGTCAGCGCCCGGGATCGATTCGGGATTGCAGAATTCGGGTCGGTCGTCGCTGACGGCCACGCGAAAGCCAAGCCATTTGGCAAGATGCACCACCGCGCGGCCCACGTGTCCGCCGCCGATGACAACGATCGTCGGGGCCGGAAGGATTGGTTCCACAAATACCTCCACTTGACCGCCGCACACGCCCGGATCGCCGCGCGCAGGGTCAGCCATTGTATATGCGAGAGACTGCGTCTTGCCGTCTCGCATGGATTCCAGCGCTGCCCTGATGACGCGGCTCTCCAATTCGCCGCCGCCCACCGTACCGATAAAATGTCCGTCCGGGTACACGAGCATCTTGCTGCCAACGTGCCGCGGCGTGGAGCCTTCACTGCGCGTGACGGTGCACAGCGCGGCGGCCTGGTTGTTCTTTTCGACCTCGGCGAGCGCTTGATAAACGGGATTCATGCTGAGGGGATTTTATCCGATTTCCTAGTGTCATTGCGAGGAGCCGCCAGACCTTGTAGGGGCGAAGCACGCTTCGCCCTGGCGGCGACGTACCACCTCGTGGCACTTTGGCAATCCCAGCATCTGCGGAGGAGATTGCTTCGTCCCTTGCGCTTCGACACCTTCGGTCAGCGCGCCGGGACTCGCAATGACATTCGTTTCTAAGGCTCCCACTGCGGCTGCCAGTCAGGTTCGGGGTCATCGGTCAGCTGCCGCGTGAGCTCACCGTCGAAACGCATGATATACAGATCCGCCTGGTCGTCGTTGCGCGTGGAATTGAAAACAATCCACTGGCCGTCCGGTGAGTACGCGGCGGAGGCATTGTTCCCGCCGAAGGTGAGTTGAGTGTAATTCCCCGTCGCAACGTCGATCCGGAATATGTCTTTATCAGTGGGCGGCCCGGCATATACCAATAAGTTGCTGCCGTCCGGCGACCAATCGATGCTGCCGCCGATTCCCAGCAAGCCGTGTGAGACCTGCTGCGGATAGGTGATCTGGTTCTTCAGGTCGAGCAGATAGATTTCGAATTCGTTTCCGATATCGATCGCCATCGCGAACGCGATCGTGTTTCCGTCCGGCGACCAGGCCGCGGCCAGGATCGTGTGTGGTCCCTCATAGAGGATGCGAGGGTCCTTCCCGTCGCGGTCAACCAACCAAAGCGCCGACGGACCGCCGTTCACCGGATTCAGGAAAAGGATCTCCTGCCCGTCCGGAGAGTAGTCCGGCGAAAACACATTGCCGATGTTGGTGGTGAGGCGCAGCAGCGTCCCGTCAAGCATGGACAGCCGGTAGAGATCGAAGGGACCGTCCCTGGTGGATGCGAAGACCAATTCATCGCCGCTCGGAGAGACGACCGGATAGTAATGATGCGCGCCCTCGCTGGTGAGCAACGCCTGCCCGCTGCCGTCAGGTTTGATCAAACACAGCTGGTTGTAGTCGCCGCGCGTGCAGGTGAAAACGATCTGGCCGCCGTGCGCGAGCGTGGGCGCCGGCAGCGGTGTCAGCGTGGCGGTCGCCGGCGGAGGCGTGAAGCGCTGCAGCCCTTTTGTGATGTCGATTTGGGTGTTGGAGGGATCGATCAGAGAGAACAGAAAAACGACGACGCCGATGGCGACCAGGCTGAGGGGCAATACTGCCCGCCGCCGGCGCCTGAACAGGGTTGCCCGTTTCCTGCCTGAAGCATACTTCATCGTGTGGCCTCAAGCCGGCATCGCGAGTTCTAGTGGCGCCTCGTGGTTGGTCGACCGGTGCGCGTCAAGTTGCGGGATACGCGCTCGCGCTAGACGAACTCGCGCGCGTTCACGCGCAGCCGGATCTCTTCCAGCAAGGCCCTGATGTACAGCATGCCTTCCTTGCTCGGATTCTTCTCAAAATGTTTCCAGCGCCGTACCTCGAAGAACAGGCATGTGCGCAGATCCGTGAGGGGTTGGGCGAACTTCTTCTTCTTACGGTATTGCTCGAGACCCTGAGTCGCGACCTCGCGGCATTTCTTGAACGAGCCCCAATGCTTGTAACCGTTAAAGGTCAATGCGAAAGGTACGATGCTCTTCCAGGCGGCGCGCCGGGAGGGCAGGTCTTTTTCGATCAATTGGGAGTTCGGGATGGTTTCCATTTTCAGACTAGTTTCTTTATGAGTTGTTTGAGGAGCGGTAGATCATCCTGCACGGCATTCCAGACGCCCGGTATGTTGAGGCTGAAATCGTCCTGCACGATCTTCTTGCGGGCGTTGAACGTCTGCGCCCAGGGCAGTTTGGGATGCAGCCCCTGGAATTCCGGCGAGATGCTCCGAGCGGCCTCGTCGACGACTTCGATCTGGCGAACGACGGCGTCCTGTACCATCGGCCGCGAGAAGAACTCGCTCTCCGACATGCCCCGCGTGTAATGTTCGATCTGTGTAATGGCGTCCAGGATCAGGCGTAGAAAATCAGAGTCACCTTGATTCATCTAAGGCGACCTCGGATCTCCATAATACCTGCCCGCCGAAGGTCCCCGAAGGGGAACGGGAATTTTTGGGCAAGCTCGCTTGCCCGTGAAGTGCTGTGAATCTGCTCACACCCCTATTGTACCTTACTGCGACGCCTGCGCATAACCGACAGGCCCGTGAGCGTCGATGTTGATTCAGCTCTCCAATAGGCCCAATACCACCGGCAACAGTTGCTTCTTGCGCGAAACCACGCCCGGCGCGTCGCGCGTTCCGTCGGCGAGCGGCGGGTAGGGCAGATCTTCTAAAATGGGCGGCGCGGAAGAGGTGATCAGCAGGCGGCTCGAACTACGCACCACGTCGGTGATCAGCAACATCGCGAAGTCGAGCGCGCGCTTCTCGCGCAGATCGTCGAGCGCGGCGCGCAAAGGCTGAAGATGCTCGGTGAGCTGCAAAAGATCGGTGACCTCCGCCTGCGCGATGGCGAACTTAAAGCCGCCGGCTTCGTAAGGTTTGATGTCGTTGCTGACGACGTCCTTCGGATCGCGGTTGGAGAGTCCCGCGCCGGCAGACAGGATCGCCTTGCCATAAGAGCTCAGCGTTTCGTTCGCGAGCGGACTGCCGTTCACGATCGCCCAGCGGCTGAGTCGCTCCGCCGCGGCATGATCGCGGGGGGTCGTGGTGGGAGAGGTCAAGATCAGAGTATCCGCGAGCAGACCCGCCAGCAGCGCACCTGCCAGGGCAGGCGGGACCGACAAGCCTGCCTCCGCGGCCTGCTCCGAAACCAGCGTGCTGGTCGAACCAACGATATCAACCGTAAAGCGGATCGGTGTGTGCGTGTGTGGATTTCCCAGACGGTGATGGTCCAGGATCTCGAGCAGTTCCGCCTCCTCCAATGCGGCGATCGCCTGGCGCGGCTCGTTATGATCCACGAGGATGATCTTGAGGCGCGGCGGACTGAGTACTTCGCGTTGGCTGGCGATGCCGAGGTACAGGCCCCGGTCGTCAACCACCCAATAATCGTTGTAGTCGTCGCGCAGGATGCGTCCCAGCGAATCCCGAATGTGCGCGCCCGCCGCGTATTTCGGCACGGACGTATCAGCCGCCTCGCGGCACGGCGCGGACATCAGCTCGCGAACCGGTGTGTCGCCTGGGCGCGGGCCGAGCGTCTCGGTAAAGTATTTGAAGAGGCTCAGGCCGTTGATGATGCCGTACGGTTTGCCGTCCTCCCCGACCACAGGCGCGATGCCTCCCGTTCGGCTGGCAAGCGTCCAGGCCGCGCCCAGCTGCGAATCAGGGCGGATCGTATCGAGCCGCCGCATGATCCACTCGAAGCGCGGCGACGCGTCGGTCAGCAGGATGGGCGCCTCCAGAGCGAGTTTTTTCAACACCCAAACCGTTTGCGGATTCAGCGCGCCGGCGCGCGCCGCGACCGCGGCTACCTTATCGCGCTCGCGCAGCAACCAGGCATAGCCGAGGGCTGCGGCGATTGAATCCGTATCCGGATTGACGTGGCCGATGACGTAGATTGAATCGGGCATGCGTGATCAGTGAATTATATCTCGCCCCGGTTTAACATTCCCAGAAACAAGTTGACCACTTTCGGATCGAACTGCCGTCCGGATTCTTCGCGCATATATTGAATGATCTGCTCGCGCGACCAGGCTTTGTTGTAGGGACGGTCGTAACTGAGCGCATCCCACACATCCACGATCGCGAAGATCCGCGCCGCCAGCGGTATATCCTCTTCCTTCAAGCCCTGCGGATAACCGGACCCGTCCCACTTTTCATGGTGGCAGTACGGGATTTCCAGCGCTTTCTGCAGGTACGGCGTGTCCTTGAGCAACTCATAGGCGATGGCCGGATGCTCGCGCACGATCAATTTTTCCGCCGCGTTCAGGCTGCCCTGCTTTCTCAGGATTTCATCCGGGATCGCCATCTTGCCGATGTCATGCAGCAGCGAACCGCGATAGATGTCAACCAGGACCTCTTCCGGCAAGCCCATCCCGCGGGCGAGCCGCAGCGTCTTCTCGGTGACGCGCCGGCTGTGTCCCTCGGTCTCCTTATCGCGGAACTCGAGCGCGCGCGCCCAGCCCTCAAGAGTCGTGTCATAGGCCTCGGCCAGCGCCAGCGTCCTTTCGTGTACGCGCTGCTCCAATTCATCGGTGAGCTGACGCAGGCTGTTCTCGAGGTCTTTGCCGCGCGTGATGTCGTGCGCAACGAAGATCCGTCCGATCAGATCGCTGCGCCGGTTGTACATGGGCGTAACGCTTAACTCGTAGTAGCGCGTCACGCCGTTGGTGAGGACGGTAAACTCCGACTGCATCCGATTGGCCGTTCGAAACTTTTGGACGAGTTCGGGGTAACGGGCATAGATGATCTCGGCCGGCTGGCCGATGACGGCATCCGAGCGCAAGCGCAAATTCCGCAGGCCGGCGTGGTTGATGTCCACGATGCGATCCAGGTTGTCGAGCACCACAACGGGATCGGCCATCTCTTCGAACAATTTGTCGCGGGCGATCGGGGTGACATCGAAGATGCGATAACGGAACAAACCGTACGCCATGATCAGACAGCCGATGGCGAACGTGAACGGGGTGGTGTCGCGCTGATCGGTGAACTGGATGCCCATCAGGATCGCGATCCAGCCTATCACAGGGACCAACGCGCCGATCGTCATGGCCGCGATCTGCTGTCGGAACAGTGGATGCGAGCGGAAATAAGTTGCGATCAGGATCCCGATGAAGATGAGGTAAGTGGCGATCCCATAGATGCTGATCGCGTCCACCAGCGGTGTGAGATCATAGTCCAGTACCGAAAAGGGCGTGTCCGGGATCAGCCGCAGCTCGGTTGGATAGACCAGGTGATGCAGATCATTGGTGACCAAGAGCACAAGAAAGCCGATGGGGATGATCAGCAGCAAGATCCAGGTAAGTCTCAAACGCCTGATCTTTATCCCGGTGAAGTCGATCACCGTTGCGTAGAAGGCCACCAGCCCCAAAATGCCGCCAAGCCACTGAAACTTATCCCAGAACACCTTGGTGGCGAGCCGGGAAGCCACCAACTCGAAGATGTAGCCCAGGGTCCACATGGCGCGCCCGAATGCCACATAGCTGTACGCAAGCGCACCCCGCACGCGCCGTTGCCGCCAGGCGTAGGCCGCTACCGATAAGGAAATCGTCAGGGAGAGCACATACGGGATCAGAAACGGAATGGTTTCCGGGTGCATCGGCCTGGGCACGTTGATTAATTCAGGACATGCTTATGATGGTTGCTGATTCCGCGCGGCCCGCCAAACCTTCTCGGGTGTGATCGGGATGACGTCGACATTGACGCCGATCGCGTCGAGCACGGCATTGCCGACTGCAGGCGCGACGCCGTCCATCGGGATTTCCGCCACAGCCTTCACGCCGAACGGATGGCTGGGCTCGAAGGTCTCCACGAAGATGGTCGTCAGGTCCGGCATTTCGTCTGCGCGGAAGATGTGATAGCGGTCGAGGTCCCGCTCGATCGCGCTGCCGTCGTCGTGATAGCGCATCTCCTCGCAGACCGCGTAGCCGAGTGCCTGCGTCATGCCGCCCTCGATTTGACCGGACGCTGTCAGCGGATTGATGATCACGCCCGAATCAACGGCCATGACCAGCTTGTCCACTGTGACTTGACCGGTCTGCGTGTCAACGCTTACCTCCGCAAATTGCGCGGCAAAGGGCGGTGGCGAGACCGGCGACACGTAGGACGCCACGCCCATGATCTGCTCTTGATTTTCTTTATGTAGTGAATGGAGCGCGATCTCGCTCAAGGAGATGGTTTGGCCATCCGGGAAGATCGCGCATCGATTCGCCAGTCTAATCTGCGAACGTTCGAACGTTTGAACGTTTGAACGTTGGTTCATGATCATGACGGCTCTTTCCCTGATTCTTTCCGCCACGATCTTGGCCGCGTTCACGGCGGCGGTGCCGGAGATGTAGGTTGTGGAGGAGGCATAGGCGCCCTTGTCGAACGGTGTGAAGTCGGTATCCGACGAATAGGTAATGACATCGTCGAGCGGCACGCCGAGCGTCTCCGCTACCATTTGCGCCAGGACTGTGTCGGAGCCCGTGCCGAGATCGGTCGCGCCGACCAGCAGGTTGAACGATCCGTCGTCGTTCATCTTGATCGACGCGCCGCCCATGTCCAGGTAGGGGATCGCGGTGCCTTGCATCACCATGGCAACGCCGATACCTCGGCGAATTGAGGATTTGGGATTGAGGATCGATGATTGGCCCGAACGCCATTCTTCATTGCCATATTTGCTGTCCCAATCAATGGCAGCTTTTCCCTGCTGGACGCATTGCTCCAGTCCGACCGTGTTGATGATCTCAGGTCGCGGCTCGCGGCCCTCGTTCCATGCGGTCGAAAACGGATGATATTCGCCCGGCCGGATGGTATTCCGCAGGCGAAATTCCAGCGGATCGAGCTCGAGCGCGCGGGCGATCTTTTCCATGTGGCGCTCCACGGGCCAGTAGCCCTGCGGAACGCCGTAGCCTCGAAACGCGCCGGAGGGCGGTGTGTTGGTGTAAACCACGTCCGCGTAGAAGCGAATGTTTGGCGCCTTGCGGTATTCGCCGTCGCCTACATACAGAGCCATCGCCTTGTGACCGGTGTTGCCGGTTACCGTCAGCGCGTGGCATCCGTACGCGCCCGTGTCGGAAAGCGCATACATCTCGTTGGCCGTGATGGTCCCATCGAGCTTCACGCCGGTCTTCATCTTGATCTTCATCGGATGTCGTGAGCGCGCGCCGATGAACTCCTCCTCGCGCGTGTACTCGTACAGGACCGGTCTGCGCGTCGCGATCGTCAGATGCGCTGGCACATCCTCCATCAAGACTTCTTGTTTGCCTCCGAAGCCGCCGCCGATGCGCGGTTTGATAACCCGGATGCGCTTCACCGGCAGATTCAGCACGGGCGCCAGCATGCGCCGCACATGAAACGGCACCTGCGTGGAGGTCCTGATCACGAGACGGTCGTCCTCGTCCCAGTAGGTGAGACTCACATGCGGCTCGATCGAGACCTGCTGTACCTTCGGTACTTCGTATTCGCCCTCGAAGATCCGGTCCGCTTCGGCGAAGCCTTTTCCAACGTCGCCGATATCGATACGGATCTCGGCCGCGAGATTGCGCGCCGGATCCGAATCCGCGAAGTTCACAAATTCCGGTTCGTCGTGGATGCGGATCGCGGCAGGGTCCATCGCCAGCGAAGAATCCAAGATGGCCGGCAGCGCTTCATATTCGACCTCGATCAAGCCCAGCGCCTTCTCGGCGATCTCCACCGATTCCGCCGCGACCAACGCGACACGATCACCTACGAAGCGCACCTTGTTGTCGAGCGAGAACGAATCGAGCGGACCCGGGATCGGGTCGGACTGGCCGGCCGTCGAGTAGACGACGCGCGGGATGTCCTGCCAGGTCAGCACGGCGGCAACGCCGTCCAGCGCCCTGGCCTTGGTGGCATCGATGTGCTTGATGCGCGCATGCGCATGCGGCGAGCGCAGGACGCGCGCGTAAAGCATGCCGCGCATGTCCATGTCTGCGGTGAACGCGGGCTTTCCTTGCACGAGCTTCACCGCGTCGACTTTCTTTTCAGGCTTCCCGACCGTCTGCCAGGCCTGCGTCTGTGCCGTGACGACCACCTTGGGACGCGTGAGCAAATTCGCGTATTGGTCAACGCGTGAATCGGGCGGCGCTGACTCGGGCTGCTTGGGATCGGTCCAGCTTCCGAGGTCCCAGTTAACTGAGTCCCAATCGACCGGCTCATCGCCGCGCAACATGGCGGCGGCTTTGAGGATTGCCTGCACCGGCTTCAGATACCCGGTGCATCGGCAAAGCACGCCGGCGAGCGCCTCACGCACCGCATCCTCACTAGGATTCGGATCGGACTTAAGCAGCGAATCGGCCGCCAATATCATGGCCGGTGTGCAGTATCCGCATTGGATCGCGCCGGTCTCAACGAAAGCCAGCTG
>DASXQN010000369.1:0-2571 GCA_036507155.1 Anaerolineales bacterium | reverse complement strand
CATCCGTTCTACACCGCCTTCCTCCTGGCACTGCTGGCCGCATTGCTCTTGTGTCCCTCCCTCGGTACTCTAGCCACCATGGTTTACGGGCTTTTGGCGCTCAATTTCACCGCCGCCCGAGAAGAACGACGGCTGCGAGCGTCCGAGTTCGGCCAGGAATATCTGGCATATATGCAGCGAACCGGTCGCTTCTGGCCCAAACTCGCGGGTACGCACGCGTGACCGCGGCTTTCGTCGATCACTTCTCATACGCCCTCGGTAATGAGACCCGGAGCGTCGAGGAGACATACCGCCTGGACGGAATAACGTCCACCCCCGCCGCCCTCATCTCGGCCGGCTTTCGACAGCATCACGTATGTCGACCGGGTACTACCGCATATGACCTCGCGCGCGCCGCGGTCGAGCTCATTCGACTTCACCTCGATGACGTGGGGGCGATCATCTACGCGACCTGTCTCCCCGAAAACGGAACCATTGGGGACGTTGCCACGTTCGCAGCCACGCGCGACGTCAAGCATCTGATGGATTTTCCGGCAAGCCACCTTCAATCCGAATTTGGGCTGCAACACGCCGCGGTGATCGGACTCAACCAGCAAGCATGCACGGGCATGCTGGGATCGCTCCGCATCGCTAGGGCTCTGCTTACCTCCGAGCCTGATCTTCAGCGTGTCCTCTGCGTGACCGCCGATCGGTTCCCCGATAACGCGCTTTACGAGCAAACCTATAACCTCATCTCGGACGGCGCAGCCGCCTGTATCGTTTCCAGGCATGGCGGCCGCTTCCGCATCCTCGCCACTCACGCCCTCACCAATGGCGCACTCGCCACCGCCTCGGACGACGAGACCGCAGGGACGTTTTTTAGCTATGCCCACCGCGCGATAACGTCCGTACTGCAAAGAGCCTGCCTGAGCGCCGAGGATATTCGGTGGGTCGTCCCCCAAAACATGAACGTGAAGGCTTGGCAGATCCTGGCGCGCCTGCTCCGCATCCCAGAAGAACGAATCTGTTTCCCCACCATGCCCGATGTCGGCCACGTGATCAGCGGCGATAACGTCATCAACCTGTGCCGCTTGATCGACCAGGACGCAATTCAATCGGGGGACAGGCTGCTGCTTTTCATGGCCGGCTACGGGCTGAACTGGCAGTGTGTCATTCTGGAGCAGGTATGACCGAGAGCAGGATCGAGGCTGTGACCGCAAGGCTCTGCGCTGTGTCGCGCCAGCAATACGTCAACCCGTACCGAGATCTCGTGTGGCCTGAGAGGTTGGATCTCGACCAGTGGTTCACGAGTCCCGAGTTGATCTCCCTTCATGGCACAGCCGTCTATGAAGCCCTGAGGGAGGATCAGCAACGCCGCTTGAGTTTTTACGAGGCGGTCAACTTCTTCAGCTTGAATATTCACGGTGAAAAAGCCCTCATCGAGGGACTGGCTCGCCGTCTCTATCAACGAGATAAGGGGGCGATCGCTCCCTATCTCCACCATTTTCTCGACGAAGAAAACAAGCACATGGTGTACTTCGGCGGCTTCTGCAACCGCTACGCCGGGAAAATCTATCCAGATCGAAAGCTGGATGTGCCGCGCGATTACCAACCGGGCGAAGAAGACTTGCTATTCTTCGCCCGGGTTCTCATCTTCGAGGAGATCGTGGACGTGTACAACGTCGCGATGGCCGCGGATCGGCGGCTGGCGCCCATCGCCCGGGAGATCAACCGCGCACACCACCGTGACGAAGCCCGGCACCTCGTGTTCGGCCGTGAGATCGTCGCGGCCTTGCTTGACCAGTATCGTGATCAGTGGGCGGCCGACGTTCTTCGGGGGATAAAAGAATACCTGCAGACCTACCTGGTGGCCACCTGGAAGGAGTACTACAACCCGGACGTGTACCGCGATGTGGGTATCGAGGACGCGTACGCCATTCGCCAGCGCGCGTTCTCGAGCGATACGTGTGTCGCGCACCGGGTGCGGGTGACCGAAAGATGCCTGGGTTACCTCCAGCAGCACGGCCTCGCCGACCGGAATTTCGCTCTGTGACCGCCGAAGCCGGCGTCCGTCAGGCCCTCAAGGCCTGGATCGTGGAGACCAGCGGCAAAATTAGCGCCGACGAACTCGCCGGCGATACGCCGATCATCGAGCGGCGCATCATCTCCTCGCTACAGATCATGGATCTCATCCTATTCATTGAGGAGCTGAGCGGCCGCTCGATCGACGTGGAGCAGCTCAAAGTCGGCGTTTTCCGAAACATAGATGCGATCTACCACAACTTTTTCGTCGAGCGTACCGATGGACCCTAAAGAACTTGCCGGGTACCGCTGGATCGAGAACGGCCAGTCCGCAATCAGCGGCGACCTTCTGGACCTCTACCAGCGCCTGGATCACCTCTTCTTAAACTGGGCGGCCGACGAGGGCGCCGCCGAACATCTTTTTCCTCCGTTGATCCCGGCGGCTGACCTGGAGAAGATCGACTACTTTCGATCGTTTCCTCATCTGGCCACGTTCCCCGCTACGCTGGAATCCGGGAACGAGAACCTCGAGCGCTTCACCAGGCAGCCGACGGCAAATGGCGAAGTCTT
>DASXQN010000368.1:0-6410 GCA_036507155.1 Anaerolineales bacterium | reverse complement strand
GCTGCCGGCCGACTCGACCGCGACTCAGAGGGCTTGCTTCTCCTTTCGGACACCGGCCCGCTGATAAAACGACTGACCGACCCTCGGCATCATGTTGAGAAGACGTATTGGGTGTTAGTAGAAGGAAATCCCACCGACGCGCAATTAGCAACATTCGCGGCCGGGATCGATCTCAAAGATTTCCGGACCCGCCCGGCCGCGGCTCGGGTCATTCCGACTCCGGAAATACCGGCGCGCGCACAACCGGTGACTCCTCATGGTCCGACCGCATGGCTCGAGATCAAGATTCATGAAGGGAAGAAGCGCCAGATACGGCACATGACCGCGGCGGTGGGCTTGTTCACTCTGCGGGTGGTACGGGTGGCGATCGGCGGGCTGAGGCTCGGAAGCCTTGCGCCCGGGGCGTGGCGTGAATTGGATTCTGCAGAACTGAGTATAATCTTCGAGCCGCCTCAAGCCCATGCCTAATTCGACCTTACGAATTTACGGGAGCGGCCTTTGCCTGTTCCTGGTCTTCAGTCTGTACCCGTTCGGGCGCACGCAGGCCGATACGATCTTGAGCGCGCCGCCTGCTTCCGCGGCGGACGTGATCGCGGCTGTGAATTCTTTGCGTGCTTCCAACGGTCTACCTCCTTATACCGCCAATCCGATCCTGATGCAGATCGCGCAGGCGCACGCGGACTACATGGCGGCGACAAGCACGGTCACGCACTACAGCGCGGACGGATCGCGGCCGTTCCAGCGCGCGTTGGCCGCCGGCTACTCGGTGGCAGGCGATCTTTCTAGAGGCGGATGGTTCTCCGAGAACATACAGGCAGGCACAGGCTTATCGCCGTCCGGCGCGGTGACCGCCTGGCAGGGGGATGCGCCGCACTTGAACACGATGCTGTCGGCCAATCTCTTCGATGTTGGCGCCGGCGTCAGCCAGAACGGCAGCGTCGTCTACTACGTGCTGGATGCGGGCGCGTCAGGCGAATCGAGCGGCAATCCCGGCCTGCCCGGCACCATCACGGCGCCGGGAACGCCGCTGGTATCGCAATTCATGGTGCCGGTCACATTGAGCACTCCGGGATCGGATGGCTTCATCTACCACGAAGTCCAATATGGGCAAACCTTGTGGAGCATCGCCATCGCGTATGACACCAAGATCGATCTCATCAAGAGTCTGAACAACCTGTCTACGAACGATCTGCAACCGGGGCAGAGGCTGCTGATAAAACAAGTGCCGACGCCGGTCCCGGCCACGGATACACCGGTGCCCTCTGCGACGACCTCGCTCCCCACCGAAGAAACGGTCCTGGCTGTGACCGGATCCGCGACCGCCACGCAGTCGCCTTCCGCAACTCCCGCGGCGGGAAGCGTGGCCGGCAGCGGCGGCAATGTCGCTGTGATCATCATTCTGAGCGCTCTGCTTTTCGCGGGGCTGGGCACGTGGCTTGGAACGCGCAGGCCCGTTTGAGTCGAAACGGCCGTCATTCTCACGCCGCCAAACCATGAAGAGATTGGATCAGTTGACCTTCACCCGCTTCCTGGCCGCTATGGCGGTCGTTTTTTTTCACAGCGGGAACGTTTGGCCGGTCAATACTTTTCCGTTCAATCCCCTGTTAACTTCCGGGCAGACAGCGGTCAGCTATTTTTATGTGCTCTCCGGGTTCGTGCTGGCCCTGGCATATTTTCGTCGCGCAGCGCCGTTCGACGTCGAGGCGTACACGAAAGCGCGCTTCTCGCGAATCTATCCGGTTTATGCCCTGTCATTCTTGCTGACGTGCCTGTATTACATCAACATCATGGCGACGGTCAAGACAGGCAAGGTGCTCGCCAACCTGTTCCTGTTGCAGGCGTGGAATCCGGTCTACGCCTTGTCGTTCAATATCGCGGCGTGGTCGCTGTCCGTGGAGGCGTTTTTCTATATCCTGTTTCCGTTGCTGGTCGTGCTTGCAGCCCGCGTTCCATCACGCGCGTTGACCTGGTTTGCGGTTGCATTCTGGGCAATAAGCCAGATCGCGCACTCGATACTTTATCGAGCATACTTTCCTGATCAGCACAACTTGCTGCTCTACTTTCCGCCCGTACACCTCAACTCGTTTCTGCTCGGCTTCGCCGGCGGGGTCTGGTATCTTTCCCAGCGCGCCAGCCGGCCGGAGGATCAGAGGCTCGTACGCTCGCTCCTGCTCTGCGCAGTTTTTGCGGTCGCGGCCATGTTGATCGCCCGGTCGCTTGTGCCGTTGATCACCGAATCGTTCACGTTGGACGTCGGGCTGCTGTCGCCTTTCTTTCTGGTCATCATCTTGTGCCTGGCGGTGGACCAGAGCTCGCTTGGAGCCCGATTGAACAATCCGCGGCTCGTGCTGTTGGGCGACGCAAGCTACGCGCTTTTCATCCTGCACGTCCCGGTTCGGTGGCTCGGCGAACGCTGGGCTGCCTCCGCCGGCATTCCGAATCAGATCTTCATCGTTGTTTACTGGATCGGCGTGATCGCGTTGTCGATCCTGGTGTACCGGCTCTTCGAGCGGCCGGCGCGGGATTGGCTGCGCGCGAACTTCTCGGCCGTCGGCGTGATGGCATTGGACGCAATCATCATTCTGGCGGCGGTTTATCTCGGTTTCGCGTTTCAGTTGGGGATCGGCAAGGCGCTGCGACCGCTCGCGGACACCTTGCGTTTCATGGCGCGCGCCGCGCTGCCCGCTTATTTGGCCGCGTTCATCTTGCTCCGATTGTACGATGAGCTCTCGAACGGACGAAGGTTCGCACGGCTGTTGCGGCGATCAATCATGGCAGTCCTTCTCGGAAGCTTTCTCGTCGCGATGCTCCTTGCCCTGGCCAGCCGCGCCGGCTGGGTTGAAGGATTCTCGGGTACGGCCATCCTGATCTCAGCGGCTCTCACGCTGATCTTGGCCGTGTCCGTTCGCTGGCTGATTCGCGCGCTCCCGAATCTGCACCGCGGCTAGCATCTTCTGCGGCGCGTCGGGCCGCGGCGCATGCTCCGACGGCAGCATGTGGTATCCTAGGCCCTTCGCCCACGCTCGAAAACAGACGTCTCGCAATGTCGCAACTTCTACGCCTCCGCGTCTTCCTACTGCCGTATCGCGTTGCCATTATGGTGAGCCTGCTTCTCTTGCTCGCCTTGACCGGCCTCAGCCTGGTGGTGCCGCGTATTCTTCAGGCCGTGATCGATCAGGGCCTCTCGGGCGGCGGGACCGCGTTCCTGGCTCGCTCTGCAGTGATCCTGCTGGGGCTGGGTTTGCTGGCTGCGTTGCTCAACCTCGCCCAGCGCTATCTCTCGGAATGGATCGCGGCGCGCATCGGCTACGACCTGCGCAACCGCGTTTATGATCACATCCAGTATTTGCCTTTTACGTATCACGACCACGCTCAGAGCG
The DNA here is from genome assembly GCA_036507155.1 of Anaerolineales bacterium. Lineage (GTDB taxonomy): Bacteria > Chloroflexota > Anaerolineae > Anaerolineales > Villigracilaceae > DASXQN01. The sequence goes on along the minus strand of DASXQN010000368.1, from coordinate 3,030 downwards.
GACAATTAATTTCGCGCTCGATCGAGGATGTGCGGGCGATCGAGCGATTCGCCGGTGGAAGCATCGCGGACTTTGTGCGCTTCTCGCTTCTCCTTGCCGGAGTGCTGGCGATCATGCTCTCCGTCAACGCGCGGCTGGCAGCCATTGCGCTGCTTCCGATGATTCCTTTGACCGTCATGACGGGTTGGTTCGGAACCAAGATCGGACCGCTCTTCTTCGCCGTGGATACCGCGGTGGGGGAAGTCTCCAACCGCCTGCAGGAAAATGTGACCGGTGTCCAGGTGGTGCGGGCATTCGCACGCGAGCCGTATGAGATCGAGCGCTTCGCAGTGGCCAACCGGCAGGTCTTGGTCCGCTGGGTGAAGGTGATCGATGAGTGGGCCAAGATCATGCCCGCTTCCAACTGGCTGATCGCCCTCAGCACCATTCTGATCTTGTGGTTCGGGGGACAGATGGTGGTGCAGGGCACGCTGACCATCGGAGCCATTGTCGCATTCAACGCATACATTCTCATGCTGGGTGAGCCGGCACAACAGCTCACCGCGCTGGTCAATCAAGCGGGTGAGACGATCGCCGGCGTCCAGCGGATCTTTGAGGTGCTGGACCATGGTCCCGAGATCGAGTCCCCGCCCGATGCTCTGCAGATCGACCGTCTGCGCGGAGAGGTGGAATTCCGGGATGTGAGCTTGAAATACCAGGACGAGCACAACGCCTCGCTGACGGACGTTAACGTTGTGATCCGCCCGAATCAGGTGGTCGCGCTGATCGGACCGACCGGCTCAGGCAAGTCCAGCCTGATCAATCTAATCCCTCGTTTCTACGACGTTACGGAGGGAGCCGTGTTGGTGGACGACCACGACGTGCGTCAACTCAACCTGGTCACGTTGCGCCGCCAGATCGGGATCGTGCTGCAGACCTCGCTCCTGTTCTCCGACAGCATCCGCAATAATATCGCCCACGGCCGGCCGGACGCCACCGACGCAGAGGTCGTGGCGGCCGCGAAGGCGGCGCAGGCTCATGAGTTCATTCTCGGGTTTCCGTTGGGATACGAAACGATCGTCGGCGAGCGCGGCGTAACGCTTTCCGGCGGGCAGCGTCAGCGCGTCGCGATCGCACGCGCGCTGCTCATGGACCCGCGCATTCTGATTCTCGACGACTCGCTCTCGAGCGTCGATACGCAGACGGAGCGTCTGATCCAGGCCGCGCTGGATAAATTGATGGAGGGCAGGACGACCTTCGTGATCGCGCACCGCCTTTCGACGGTCCGGCGTGCGGACCTGATCCTGGTCATGGAGCGCGGCCGGATCGTTCAGCGCGGCGTGCACGCGGATCTGATCCGCCAGCGCGGGTTGTACCGCGAGATTCACGATCTGCAATTGGTAAGCCGGGACCGGTTTCTCGAGGAAGCGGCGCTCCCTGAATTGGACCGCCCTGAGCGCCCCGAGCATTCCGCGCGGGATGAGTCCGCGGAGGAGACCTAGTGCGTGCGATCGCGCCGAGGCAACGCCGCCTCGGCTTCGCTCCGCTCCGCTGGGCGCGATAAAGCCGAAAGCTATCGCGCTGAGCGCAGCTCGCGTAGAATTAGATTCGCCGATGGTTATCGCGCTGCCGTCGCGCATGATTTGCTTAGCAAATCACGCGAGCCGCCGTTGCGGCGGCCCGAACGGTGAGCGGAGCCCGCAGGGCGAAGCCGAAGCGTGAAGGGGGAATATATGCGGTGTTTTGTCTATATCTTGGAGTGCGTCGATGGAACATACAACACTGGACTTGCCAACGATTTAGAATACCGCATTTGGGAGCATGGGCAAGGCATTCATCCAGACGCATACACCTACTCTCGGCGACCCATAAAATTAGCGTGGAGTCAGGAGCTCGGCAGTTATCGGGAAGCTTTCCAGTTGGAGCATCAGCTCAAGGGATGGAACCACGCCAAGAAAGAGGCACTTGTCCGTGGCGACTTCGAAGCAATTCACGCAATTGTGAAGGCGGAGCGGCAACGGAAAGAACAGCGACGAGGAAAGACTGACGCCTCGGCTCCGCTCCGCTCCGCTCGGCGCGATAAAGATGAACGGTGAGCCCGCCCACTGCGTTAATCGCGCTGAGCGGAGCCCGCAGGGCGTAGACGAAGCGCTATGCCACCAAAACTCCGCCTCGGCTTCACTCCGCTCCGCTCGGCGAGATAAGAACCCAAAATGACCTCTGTTACTCCTCCCGCTTACATCATTCAGTCCGACGAGCAGTTGGACAAGGCGTACGACCCCAAAATCGTGCGGGGATTGCTGCCGTTCCTCAAACCTTACCGGCTGCAAAGCCTGCTGGCACTGATCTTAATGGCGATTGCAACGCTGACCGCTGTCGCTGGGCCCTACTTCATCAAGGTGGCGATCGATGAGGGAATCACACCCGGAGATCTGGGCGTCCTGCGCCGCACCATGCTTCTCTACCTGTTGGTGGCGAGCGTGCAATGGATCACCAACTATGCGCGCATCCTGATCATGTCCCGTGTCGGCCAATATGTGCTCTACGACGTGCGCATGAAAATGTTCGAGCACCTGCAGAGGCTCTCGTTGAGTTTTTACTCGCGTTACAGTGTCGGCCGAGTGATCACGCGCGTGATCAACGACGTCGGCACGCTGCGAGAGTTCGTCACCTGGGCTGTGACCGCGATCGCCCGCGATCTGTTCGGTCTGGCCGGGATCATCATCGCCATGCTGGCTTTGGATGTGCGCCTGTCATTGCTGACCTTCACGGTCATCCCGCTCATGCTGGCCGCCACGGTCTGGTTTCGCAACGCGGCGCGGCGGAATTATCGTCGTGTCCGCGCTGCCATCTCCTGGGTGAACTCGGTGCTTGCGGAGAACATCAACGGTGTGCGCGTCGTGCAGGCATTCTCTCGCCAGGCCCACAACTATGGCCGCTTTCGGGACCAGGTCAATCGCTATCACCTCGACACCAGCATGCGGGCCGCCGGCCTGGCTGCCTTGTTCAGCCCGATCGTGGACGTGCTCGGCGCGATCGCAACCGCACTGG
>DASXQN010000367.1:0-3942 GCA_036507155.1 Anaerolineales bacterium | reverse complement strand
GCTGGCTGCTCGGCGGACCGCTGCCTCCCCACGGCTGGATCCGGGATGTGGTCAGCCGCGGCAAGGTCGTGCAGGGTGGATACCGCAATATGTTCCACGACCCCATCGCGCTTTCGGCAGCACGCACCATGCTGCGCAGCGTCGTTGCCGCGCTCAAGCAACATGCCGGTATCTGGATGTGGAATCTCGGAAACGAGCCGGATCTATTTGCGTGGCCCAACGACTACAAAGCCGGCCGCGAATGGATCCGCAACATGGTTGGGCTGATTCACGGCCTCGACCGCGTCCACCCGGTCACCTGCGGGCTGCACGGCGACAGCCTGGCACGCGACAACGGCCTGCGCATCGACCAGGTGTGCGCGGAAACGGATGTGGCCGTGATGCATTCTTATCCGATGTATAGCTCATGGGCGCGTCAGCCGCTCGATCCTGATTTCGTTCCCTTCACATGTGCGCTGACGGCTGCCCTGTGCGGCAAGCCAGTCCTGATGGAAGAGTTTGGCGGTTGCACGGCGCAACCCGGCGAAGCCAGCCATATTATGGAATGGAAGGCTTACGGCACGCAGCGCAAGCAATTCATGGCCTCCGAGGAAGATCTCGCTGAGTTCCTGCGGCTGACCATCCCGAAGCTTCAGGACAGCGGCGCGACCGGCGCAATGGTGTGGTGCTTCGCAGATTACATTCCGGAACTGTGGGGTCTGCCGCCCTGCGACAACGCACCGCATGAGCGCTTCTTTGGATTGGTCCGGCCGGACGGTTCGCTCAAACCGCACGCCAAAGTGATCCAGGAATTTGCGGCCACGAACCCTCAGGCAAAACCGATTCCGGATCACGCGCGGCTGACCGTCGATCCCGACGAATTCTACAAGGATCCCGGCAAGCTTATTCCGCGTCTCTATGCCGAATACCTGAAAGGTGTCGAAAAATAAACAACATGCCCACCCGACTGATCATCAACTCCGATGACTATGGTCGCGCACCCGAGGTCTCGCGCGGCATCCGTGATTCCCATCTGCGGGGCGTTGTGACGTCCACCACATGCATGATGAACATTCCGACGACCGCGGCGGATATCGCCGTGGCGATGCGTGAAGCGCCGCGGCTGGGACTCGGCGTGCACCTGGTGTTAACGGCCGAGCGGCCGATCCTGCCGCGCGCTCAGGTGCAGTCCATCACGGATGAGGCCGGCAATTTCCTCAAACTGCAGGTGTTGATCGACCGGCTGGACCAGATCGACGCGAAGCAGGTCAGGGCCGAATGGAAGGCGCAGATCGAGGCCTTCGTGCGCGCGGCGGGCCGCAAACCCACCCACCTGGATTCGCATCATCATTCTTCCTATTTCAGCCCGGACCTGTTTCGGGCCATGCTGGAGCTTGCGCAGGAATACGAATGCGGCATCCGCCTGCCGTTCGCATACGGCAGCGATGACATGGCCGGCCTGCCGCCGGAGGTGCTCGGCCCGATCCGCAGCTACGCCCCGCGGCTGCTCGAAGAATTCAATCCGCCGCGGCCGGATGCCTTCTTCGCGGATTTTTACGATGAACAGGCGACCCGGGCAGATTTGTTGCGTATGATCGCGACCATGCCGGAGGGCACTTTTGAGATCATGTGCCATCCGGGCTACGTGGACGACGCGCTGCGCGCAGCGACTTCCTATGCGGATCAGCGCGCAGTTGAGCTGGACGTCTTGACCGACCCATCCGTTAAAGAAGCGATCCGAGCCAGGGGCATCGAGTTGATCAGTTTTGCCCAATTATGATGATTATCCCACCGCTTCCCCCTCTCATCCATTCGAGGTGATCCATGTCGCGCATTGACGAACTCCTTCAAAAGTTGACCCCCGACGAGAAGATCTCCATGCTGGCCGGCGCGGATCTGTGGCACAGCGTCGCCATCCCCCGCCTCGGCATCCCACAATTCAAGGTAACCGACGGGCCGAACGGTGCGCGTGGCGCCCGCGGCAGCATGGGGCCGCAGTCCGTCGCAACCCCGGTGGGGACGGCGCTCGGCGCAACCTGGAATCCGGAACTGGTCGAGAGGGTGGGCAACGTGCTTGCGGATGAGCTCAAGGCCAAAGGCTCGCACATCCTGCTCGCGCCGACGGTCAATATCCATCGCACGCCGATCGCCGGCCGCAATTTCGAATGCTACTCCGAGGATCCTTATCTGACGGGCATGATCGCCTCGGCGTACATAAAGGGAATTCAAGATCGAGGCGTGGGTGCATGCATCAAGCATTTTGTCGCCAACGACCAGGAATACGAGCGCTTCTCGATGAGCTCCGAAGTGGACGAGCGCACGCTGCGCGAGATCTATCTCGAGCCTTTCCGGATCGCGATCCGAAATTCGAAACCCTGGGCAGTTATGTCGGCGTATAACCGCGTCAATGGCACGTACGCCTGCGAGAATGACCACACCTTGCTGGAGATCCTGAAGGGCGAGTGGGGTTTCGAGGGTATCGTCATGTCCGACTGGTTCGGCACATACGACTCGGATGTTCCAGCCGGCGGCCTCGACCTGGAGATGCCAGGTCCGGCGCGCTGGATGGGCGCGGAACATGTCAAGAAAGCAATGGCGGACGGCTCGCTCACGCAGACGGCGCTCGATGACAAGGTCCGGCGGCTGCTCGGCGTGCTCGACGCGGCAGGTCTCTTCGAAAATCCAACGCTGCAGCCCGAACGCGCCGAAGACAAACCCGAACACCGCGCCATCATTCGCGAAGCCGCGCGGGAAGCGATCGTCCTACTTAAGAATGACGGCACGCTACCCCTCAAGAAAACCCGCAGCCTGGCCATCATCGGACCGTATGCAGACCGGGCCCAAATCCTGGGCGGCGGCAGTTCGTCGGTTTCGCCGCACTACTCCGTCTCACCCTTCGACGGAGTCCGCAGCCTGGCCAAGAACATGCGCGTCGAAACCGCGCCCGGGACCTTTATCCACAAGAACCTGCCCGCTCCCGCCGCGGATACGTTATTCACTTCCGACGAGCGCAGCGGTCTCAGCCTGAATATCTACGATAACACCGACTTCGCCGGCGAGGCGACATACTCCGAAGTGACCACGCGAGTGCAGCACGGCTGGTTCGAAAACACGGTGCCGAACGTGAACCAGGAGGCCTTCTCGTTGCGCATGGAAGGCTTCTTCATGCCCCAGGAAGGCGGCACGCACACCCTTGCGCTCAATGCCATCGGTCGGGCGCGCCTGTTTATCGACGACAAGTTGGTGATCGACCATTGGGCCGATTCGGATTCGGGCCGGCAAAAAACCGTTGAGCTCCAGCTGGCCGCCGGGCAAGGCTATCCGCTGCGCGTCGAATATGCGTGGCAGGGCAATCCGCGCTGGCGGTCCCTCTCGCTCGGTCACCTGCCTCCGCATGCGCCCGACCTGATCGCCGAGGCGGTGGAGCTTGCCGCGCGCTCAGATGCGGTGGTTGTGATCGCAGGGCTGACCGGAGAATGGGAATCGGAAGGCTTCGACCGCGTGGATATGAAATTGCCGGGCGCGCAGGACGAATTGATCGAACGCGTGGTGGCTGCGAATCCGAACACGATCGTGGTCTTGAACGCCGGCTCGCCGGTCGAGATGCCGTGGGCCGACAAGGTGCCGGCCATCTTGCAGCTTTGGTACGACGGCCAGGAACAGGGGAACGCACTGGCCGACGTCCTCTTCGGAGACGTGAATCCGTCCGGCAAATTGCCCACCACTTTCCCGGTGCGTTTGCAGGACAACCCCGCATACATCAATTACCCGGGCGAGAATGGCAAGGTCCGCTACGGCGAGGGCATTTTTGTCGGCTATCGCTATTACGACAGCAAGGAGCTCGCGCCGCGATTCCCGTTCGGCCATGGTTTGTCCTACACAACATTCGAATACGGCAATTTGCGTCTGGGCAGCAAATCCATGACTCCCGATCAGCTCCTCGACGTCAGCGTGGACATCAAG
>DASXQN010000366.1:0-3307 GCA_036507155.1 Anaerolineales bacterium | reverse complement strand
AACGCGGCTGCGGATTACCTCAAAATCGGGGCTCTGCGGGTTGGCGTGCAGCGCCTGTTCAAGCTCTGCGGCCAGATCGGGCCGGTGAACGAGCCGCTCGAGACGGATGCTCTTCACTTTAAGTGAAAGCTCCACCTGCTTGATCTGCTGCGAGATCATCGTCTGCATTTGCGAGACTGCCTGGTCTTGCAGCAGTGTGCGCACACCGATGTAGGCGGCGCCTGCGACCAGGGTCAGCGGGATGAGCGTTAAAAGCAAAAGCGTCTGAACAAGTGAGCGCGTCAGACTGCCTTTGAATTGGCCATCCTTCAAAGGAGGTGTTTCCCTGGCGGAGAACCGTAAGGCCATGTTTATGTATATTCCCAAACGGGATCGCCGCTCAAGATGCGGCGGATTTGATCCGGAAAACGATCCGGGTCGAGGGGCTTTCCCATGAATCCGTCAAAGCCCGCAGTGCGGGCTTTGTTGAGCTGCTCCTGGCTGGCTTCCGCAGTGACCGCAATGATGGGCGTGGATCGGAGCCGATCGGATGCGCGGATCTTCTTCAACGCGCCGTAACCATCCTCATAAGGAAGGCGAATGTCCATCAAGATCAGGTCCAGCCGCGGCAGCGTGTCGGCATACTCGACCACTTCGTAGCCGGAGGTTTTCCATTCGCAGTGGATGCCGAGGTAGCCGAGCATGCGCGCGATCAGCACGAAGTTGGAGACGTTGTCTTCGACCACCAGGACGGTCGTATCCTTTGGAATGCTGGGCTTGCGGAGCGGCTGCGTGTCGGAGATGGTGGGGAAGCGATCAGCCATGGTTCGTCCTCATAAAGCGCTCGATCTGCTGAGCGAGAACGTCGATGTCGATGGGCTTCTGGATGTATCCATCGCAGCCCGCTTCCAGCGAGCGCTCGCGGTCGCCGCGCATCACGTTCGCCGTCATGGCGATGATGGGAATTTGTGTATAGTCCGGGACAGATTTGATCTTGGCAGTCAGCGCATAGCCATCAACGCCCGGCATGTTGATATCCATGAGGATCAAATCAGGAGAGCCTACCTCCAGGCTGGTGAGCGCGTCCTCAGCGTTCGCGGCCTCCGTCACTGCGTACCCCTCTGATTCCAGGACGCGCCGCACGAGGCTTCGGTTGTCGCGGTTATCCTCAATGTAGAGGATCGTGCCTCTGTCGGTCATGTTTGTTCTCCTGCCTGATTTTACATGGGGGGTAAATTCACTCCATAACAGCAACCTTGCAAAAGATTTAAAGGAAAAGTCGAGGGATTTCCCTCGACTTGTGAGCGGGTGATGGGATTCGAACCCACGATATCTTGCTTGGGAAGCAAGCGTTCTACCACTGAACTACACCCGCGGAGCGATTGGGATTATAGCCAGCCCGCAGGGCGGTGTCAAGCAAGGGCGCCGGAGCGCGCTCGGCCGGTCATTGTTTCCGTTTCAAGAGGCTGGCCGCCAGCTCGAACAGCGCCGCGCCGGCTTCGCCGTCGGGCGCGGCGTTCTCCAGGTCGTGCAAGGCCTGGCTGGTCAGCGCCGCCGCCTGGGTCAGCGCGAACTCTTCGGCGCCCTCCTGCGCGAGCATTGCCGCGGCGTGCCCAACGTCTGATGGCTGGAGCCTTCCCTTTTTCCAGAGCGCGGCAAACCCGTCTTTGCGGGCCAAACCGAACAACACGGGCAGCGAGTTTTTCGCCTCGAGCAGGTCGCTCGCGGCTGACTTACCGGTCACGGACTCTTCGCCCCAGATACCGAGAATATCGTCCTGCACTTGAAAGGCCAGTCCGAGATGTTCGCCGAAGCTGCGGAATGATTCCTGCCTGTTCTCGTCCGCGTCGCCGAGCAGGGCGCCGGTGTGACATGCAGCCGCCAGCAGCGCTGCGGTTTTTCCGCGCACGACCGGCCAGTAATCATCAACGCTGAGATCGGTTCGACCTTCGTAACTCAAATCCAGGAACTGGCCGCGCGTGAGCGCGAGGCACGCGTCGTCGAGGATGCGGGCGGCTGCCGTCACGCGATCTGCCGCATACGAATCCTTCAGTTCGAGCACCGCCCGCTGGGCGAGCACGAACAGCGCGTCGCCAACATTGATCGCCATAGGCACACCCCATCTGACCCACACCGTGGAGCGGCCGCGGCGTATCCTCGATTGATCTTGCACGTCGTCGTGCACGAGCGAAAAGTTATGAATGAGTTCGATCGCTGCGGCACCCGGCAGTGCGCGTAGCCACTGCTGACCGCAGCCTGCAACACTAAGTAAAACTAGTAACGGACGAATCCGCTTCCCACGCGCAGCGAGCCCGGCTCCCTCGCCGGTCCAGCCCATTTGATAAGTGAGCATTTCTTGGAACGCACCGGTTAGCGGATCTTCGAGCCGCGCGACTTGCTGTTGTAACTCACGTTCGATGGCTTCCAGCAGGGGAGAGGTGTCCATCGAGTTTTACGAACCTGTGCCGGAGTAGCTGTTCACACCCTTGGTCCACACCCAATAAGTCAGCGCGAACAACCCGATTCCGATGACCGGCGAAAAGTATACGAGTGGCGAGACTTCAGCTGGACGCAGAAACAACTGCGACGGATAGAATGCGACGAAGCCGATCGGAATGATGAACGTGAAAGCGATCCGAAAAGCGCCGTCGAAAATGTTCATCGGATACGGCGCGAACTCGCGCAGGCGCCAGGCCAGGCCCAGCACCGGATAAGAATCCAGCACCCAAAACGCCGCGCAGCCTGCCAGGACGATCACCGAGATCTGGACCAGCGCCGCGCTGAACAGCGTCATTCCGAGTAGTGCGACGCGTACCGGCGTCCAGTCCAGGCCCAGATTGATCGAAGCATAGATCAGCAGCAGGATGCCTGCCAGCAGTTGCGTCAGCCCCTTGAGATCGAAGATCTCGGACATATAGTAGAACATCATGTTCATCGGCCGGAAATAATACTTGAGGAAAGTGCCTTGCTGCAGATGAAAGCGGATCTGCCAAATGTGATCGAACAGGATCTGCATGGGCGAAATGGCGATCATGTAGAACGCGTAGATAAAGATCATGTCCATGAACGACCAGCCCGCCAGGTCGGTGATCGAGTTGTACAGCACCCAGAAAACGCCGAGCGTGGCCAGGCTGGAGAAGAACATGCCGACGGAGCTGATGATAAAGTCGGCGCGGTACTGCATGCGCGCCTTGATATATTGCGCGCTAATGATGAAGTACAAACGTACGTAGTCCCGCAGCGAGAGCATGCTCAGCCTCCGCCGATGCGCAGGACCTTGATGGCCTGGTTGTAGAACAAGCGGCAAAGGACGAACAATGCGATCACC
>DASXQN010000365.1:0-4712 GCA_036507155.1 Anaerolineales bacterium | reverse complement strand
ACCAGGTTGACGACGATCGCCAGTACCGGTCGTTTGACAAACAGATCCGTGAATCGCATTTAACTGTCCTCCGGCTTCGGAGCCCGCTTGTTGGCAGGCTGCACCTTATTGTTGACGAGAACGGCCGCGCCGTTGCGAAGCTTGAAGACGCCCGAGCTGACGATCTCTTCGCCCGGCTTAATGCCCGAGAGGACCGCGATCTGATCGCCGCGCGAGGGGCCGAGCTTGACAAACTGCTGGCGTACGCCGCGATAGTTCTGACCGTTCGGGTCCTTGAGGTCCGCGACCACGAATACGGAATCGCCGTAGGGCGCGTAGCTGATCGCAGAGGCCGGCAGCGTCACGACCGGACGGCTCGCGCCCAGCAGAACTTCCGTCTGAACGAACATGCCCGGTCGCAGCGTGCCGTTGGGGTTGGCCAATGTCGCCTGGGTCTGAACGTTTCGCGTCGCTTCATCCACGATCGAGTTGATGGCCGTGACGCGTCCCGTGAACGCCACACCCGCTAAATTTTCAGTCGTGACCCGGACGGTGCGTCCGGCCAGCACCTGGCCGGCGTCCTGCTGCGGCACGCCGAAATTCACATAGATCGGATCGAGCGACTGCAGGGGAACCACGGCATTGCCACTCGACAGATACTGCCCCAGGTTCACCTGTCGGATGCCAAGCACTCCGGAAAATGGCGCCCGGATCGTTTTCCGCGCGATCGCGGCACGAATCTCTTCCACCCTTGCCTCCGTCTCCTTCTGCTCGGCCGCAGCGCGGTCGAAGTCCGCTCGAGTGATCGCACCTTCATTCACCAGGCCATTCATGCGATCGAAATTGAGACGGGCAAGATCGCGTGCAGCCTCAACGGCGGCTAACTGGGCTTGCTCCTGACGTGTGTCGAGTTGTACAAGCAAGTCGCCCTCTTGAACCGACCCGCCGGACTCGAAGCTGATGCGATCGACGATGCCTGCGAGATCCGCGCTCACCGTGACGCCCTGGACTGCCGCAATCGTGCCGATCGCGTTGAGCGTCGCCGGCCACTTTTCCTGTTGCGCCATGATGGTCGTGACGGCCTCGGGAGGTGGCTGGAAAGCCGCGGCCTGCCCAACGGCCTCCTGAATTTGCCGGAATTTCACAAAGCCCAGCGCCGCAATCAACCCTGCGGTCACAGTCAGCATCAGAATCATGCGTTTGAACATAAGCTCCCTAAATCGCCTCCGCACCATGCAATGCAACGAATGTTCCAACTCTCAAGCCGCTGAATTCACGCAGCACGGTTCGAATCCCCGCTGTGATTTCGCGAGGTCGTTCGCGAAATCACGAACGACTCACGAGATACGCCGCGCGCGATACGACGCATGGCGTGGCGCGCGACCGCATATTGCTTCGCCTCGTTCAATGCCACGAGTGCCAAAGTGAACGCGCCCGCCAAACCAAACACCGACAACGCGACCAGCGTGTAGACCTTAAACATGTAAATCATGATCGGACCTCCATCCTTCGTGAGCCGTTTGCGCAATGTGCGTGCCACAAATTGCATGAGCCGAACCTTTCCAATTTCGGCGGGAACGTACTCGCCGGGAAGAAGAGAACGCGGGCTAAAGCCCGCGACTACAAGCAGGTCAACTGTTTCGGCTAACATGTAGTCGCGGGCTTTAGCCCGCGTTCTTTTTAAGCGTGATTAGCCAAGTAAGTTATTGCCCTAACCCAGGAGGGGAATGCGGACTCAGGTTTCTCGCCTACACACGCTCGCGGCGGAGAGGCGCCGCCGGCTGAACTTCGCGCAGGCGCCGCTGGAGAAATCGGCGCTCGCTATCGTTGGTGACAAGAGCCAGCGCTCGCGCGTAGCTCTTCGCCGCTTCAGCTGAGGATCCCAGGCGCCGCAGCAGATCGGCTCGCGCCGCGTGCAGCAAGTGGTAGCCGTCGAGATCGCCGGCAGCGGCAAGCGCATCGATGAGTGCTAGCGCCGGCTGGGGACCTTCCACCATTGCGATCGCGACGGCGCGGTTCAGCGACACGATTGGGGAGGGCTGCAGGCCTTCGAGAACATCGTACAGCCGGACGATCTGCGGCCAGTCTGTATCTTCAGCCCGCGCGGCCCGGCAGTGCAACGCCGCAATGGCCGCCTGTACCGCGAACGGACCGGGCGCGCCACGGAGCGCTTCCTCCACGAGTGGAAGCGCCTCGATGATCTGCCGTTGATTCCAACGGCTTCGATCCTGTTCTTCGAGAATGACAAGGTCGCCGGCCTCGTCGATACGGGCATCGCACCGTGAATCGTGAAGCAGCATGAGGGCGAGAAGAGCCGTTGCTTCCGCCGGCGGTTGCGGCGCCATCAACGTCCTCACCAGCCGCCCGAGACGGATAGCCTCGGCGCAGAGATCCGCCCTCACGAGCGGCCCGCCGCGAGTCGCCGCATAACCTTCATTGAAGATGAGATAGATCACGGTTAGTACCGCGTCCAGCCGCGGCGGAACATCCGTCGTGTCGGGTAACTTATACGGAATGCGCGCGTCGCGAATTTTCCGCTTCGCGCGGACGAGCCGCTGCGCCATGGTCGCCTCGGATACGAGGAAGGCGCGGGCGATCTCATCCGTCTGGAGACCACCCAGCGTACGGAGCGTCAGCGCGACCTGCGCTTCGAGCGCGAGCGCAGGGTGGCAACAGGTGAAGAACAGCCGAAGGCGATCGTCGGGAATCTCGCTGGTCTCGTAGTCGGGCTCCGTAGTCTGCCTCACCGCGGTCAGGGCGTAAGATGGAAGTTTTTCCGCGAACCGCGTTTCGCGCCTGATCCGATCGATTGCCTTGTGCCGAGCCGTCTGGATGATCCATGCCCGGGGGACTTGAGGTATACCGGAAGCCAGCCACTGATCCGCTGCCGCCGCAAAGGCTTCCTGTGCAGCTTCTTCGGCCACGTCGAAGTCGCCGAACAACCGGATGAGTGTGGCGACAATTCGGCCCCAGTCGGAACGATAGACCGCGTCAACGGCGGCGTAGGCATCCGTTAGCATGCTCTATGATAAATAATTTCTCGCTGGGTGGAGGAGATTTACGGCCTTTGACGCATGAAAGTGCGCGCGGCCTCCAAGGCGGGGCGCTCGCTGTCTGCATTCGCGGCCTGAGAGAGCAATTGCTTGAAGTAGGACTGCGCCAATCGTTGGTTACCTGTTTTTGCAGCGGCCTGTCCTGCTCCGGCAAGCGATCGAAAGCGGTTTGGAACGATCCGGAGCGAGCGTTCGAATTCTTTCAGGGCTTCCCTGGGCTTGTCCGCCGACAGCAAAAGCTCGCCCAGAAGTTCCCGCATCGGGGAAAGCCGGTTTTCCATGGCAATGTGCTTTTCACTGCGGTCTTCACGATCAGCGGCGTCCTGCATCAGTGCGATCGCCTGACTCACATTATTGTTGCCGAGCGCGATCCAGGCGGACGCTGCCGTTTCTTGAATGCCGACTTGTTCCGCCCAATATGGATCGCCAGCCGAAGCAAGTTCCTGCCGGAGCCGTGAGATCTGGCTGAGGTTCTGTTTACTACCGGCGATGTCGCCCAATCGGGCCGCGCCCAGTGCGCGGCCGAACCAAATGATCGCGTCCGCTTGCTTGAACGGCGTGCTCATCGGGGACAGCTTGGCGGCCTCGTCCCAGGAGCCGCGCTCAATGGCATAGCGTACGGCCATCGCAGCGAAGCCGGTCTGCGAGGTCATCCCTGCGCCAGGAGCCAACGCACCGATCGAATTGCGCTCATCCAGAACGGCCTTTGCGCGCTGGTCCTGTGCGAGTTGCAGGTACGCGTTCGTTAGAAAGTCGAGATTGTGATAACGCGCCGTGATCGCTGCCGGATTCGCCGCAGCGCTCGGGTTGGTACTTGCCGCATAGGCTCGATTCGCTGCGTCAGCAGCCAGGTTTGATCGAATCGCGTCGTGCCACATGCCCAGCGTCGAGAAGATATGCGACGGCATGTGCAATGCGTGCGGAGCGGATGGGGCAAGCGCGGCGTAACGGCGGGCTGCCGGGAGACCCTTCGCCGCAATTGGAGCGTAGTCGTAGCTGTGGATCAGATAATGAACAACCCCCGGATGCTCCGGTTTCGTCTTCTGCAGCCGTTCGAGAATGCCTGCAGCTTTCAGTTGTTTTGAATACGTTTTGTCCATGAGGTCGACCGCTTCAAGCAGCGCCAGTGCGTAGAACGCGGCGGCCTCGTTGTCATTGGCGTACCGAAGGTGAAGCCGCTCCATGGCCATCTCGTATCGCGCCGTGCGCGTGCGCTGATCCACCGTGTCATAGTTCTGGAAGAAAACGACCAGGGCTTCGATCCAGTCACGCTCTCGCTGTGTAGGCGGCGCCGCAGCACGCGCCTTCTGTATGGCGTCCCAGCCTTGCTTCAAGAGCTGTGGCGGGAACGGCGCCGTGAGCGGATTCGGACGTTGGCTGATGGCAATGCCCCAGTATGCCATCGCGCAGGAAGGTTCTCGCTCAGCAACGCCCTGGAACGCCTTCTCGGTTTCCGGGTAGAAGAAGGAATGCAGCATGGCTACGGCGCGGTCGAACTCCTGCTGTGCGGCCGGACTGCAGGAGGTCTCGAAATGAACCTTGCCGAAGTCGGTGCTCAAGGTGTGACCAGCGTGTTCGTCCTGCCCGAATGCAGCTTCGCCGCTTCCCGCCAGGATAAACAATCCCGGAAACGTAAATAAAATTGCCAAGACTCGACGCCATTTTTTCATGTTCCGAAGC
>DASXQN010000364.1:0-5276 GCA_036507155.1 Anaerolineales bacterium | reverse complement strand
GCAACCCACGCGCATGCACGTGCCGCCGAGCAACGACTCCTTTTCGACGCACGCTGCGTTCAGGCCAAGTTGCGCTGCGCGGATAGCGGCTACGTAGCCGCCCGGGCCGGTCCCGATTACAACCAGATCGTGTTCGCGAGTTTCCATACTGGGGTGAGAGCAACACCACCTTCAAGTCTCAATCAGCATCCGCACGGGGTTCTCGACGAGATCCTTGACGCGCTTTAGGAAGATGACGGCCTCCCGGCCATCGACGATGCGATGGTCATACGTGAGCGCCACATACATCATCGGGCGAATCACGACTTGGCCGTTCAACGCCACTGGCCGCTCCTGGATGGCATGCATGCCGAGCACGCCGCTTTGCGGCGGGTTGATCAGCGGCGTCGAGAGCAGCGATCCATAGACGCCGCCATTGGTGATCGTGAACGTGCCACCCTGCAGGTGTTCAGGCCGGATCTTGTTCTCCTGCACCTTCTGGGCAAAATCCGTGATAGCCTGCTCGACCTCGGCGAAGCTCATCTGCTCAGCGCTGCGCAATACGGGAACGACCAGACCTCGCCCGCCGCCGATGGCGATGCCGATGTCGTAGTAATTCCGGTAAACGATGTTGGTGTCACGAATCTCAGCGTTGAGCTGGGGGATCTCCTTGAGCGCCTCGACGGCGGCTTTGACGAAGAACGACATGAAGCCGAGCTTGATTTTGTAGCGGTCCTGAAATCGCTTCTGGTGCTCCTTGCGCAGGACGAGCACCGCGGACATGTCGATCTCGTTGAAAGTGGTCAGGAGCGCGGCGTTGTGCTGCGCCTGGACGAGTCGCTCGGCGATCTTCCGGCGCAACAGACTCATCGGCACCACTTCCTCGGCGCGCGCGGCCTCCATCGTCGCGGGCGGAATGGTGGCCGATGGCCCGGCAGAAGGCCCAGACGCCGGGGTCTTAACCTGCTGTGCCGCGCGCTGAACATCCTCCTTCAGGACTCGCCCGCCGGGACCAGTGGGTTGCACGCCTTCGAGCGCAATCCCTTTTTCGGCCATGAGTCGAGCGGCTGCCGGCATGACGCGAACACCTGTTTCCTTCCGGGCGGTTTCGTTATCGTGTTTCATTTCTTTTTCTCCAGCGGGCTTGAGAGCAGCAGACGCGAATTCGCCGGCTTCGACGTGGCCAAGGACGTCACCCACCTGGACGCGGTCGCCCTTCTGCTTATCGATCTTGGCGAGCCGGCCCGCGACGGGCGAAGGAACTTCCACCGTCGCCTTGTCCGTTTCGAGCACGACCACGCTCTCGTCCATGCGCACGGGGTCGCCCTCGTTCTTCAGCCACTCGGCAATTTCGACTTCGGTCACAGATTCGCCGACCGAAGGGACTTTGAGTTCGACGGTCGCGTTGCTCATGCGTGGATTGCCAGTTTCTTGGTGCCAGTGATGGTCTCGGTGCATGGACGCGGAGCGGGCTGCTCTTCACGGAATGCGCGTTCGAGCAATTGTTCCTGTTCGATGTGGTGAGCCGCCGTGGAGCCGGTAGCCGGGCTGGCCGAGGCCGGCCGGCAGATGCCGGTAAAGGGCAGGCGCCCAAGGAACTCCATGCCTACCGTGACGCGCAGGTAACGCCAGGCGCCCATGTTTTCCGGTTCCTCCTGCACCCAGATCACGTTGGTGCCCGCGCGGCAGTCCGCCAGGATGGCTTCCAGCTCGGCTCGCGGGAATGGATAAAGCTGTTCGAGACGCACGATCGCGACGTCGTTCCGGCTCAGTTGTTCCCGGCGGGCGTCGAGTTCGTAGTAGAACTTGCCGCTGCACAACAACACGCCGCTTGCTGCATTGAGCGGGATCCATCGCTGGTCTGGAATCACCCGTTGAAATCGCCCGTGTTCGCAGTCAGCCAGCGCCGAAACGGCGCGCGGATTGCGCAACATGCTCTTCGGAGTGAAGACGACGAGGGGCTTGCGCCACCTGCGTTGAACCTGTCGTCGCAGCACATGAAAATACTGCGCGGGCGTTGTGGGCACCACCACTTGAATGTTGTCTTCCGCCGCCAGCGCGAGGAATCGCTCCATGCGCGCGCTGGAGTGTTCGGGGCCGGCGCCTTCGAATCCGTGCGGCAGCAGAAGCACGAGGCCACTGAGACGACGCCACTTGTCTTCGCCGCTGACAATAAACTGGTCGATGATGACCTGTGCGGCGTTGACGAAGTCGCCGAATTGCGCCTCCCACATCACCAGTCCATCCGGCCAATCGAGGCTGTACCCGTATTCGTAGCCGAGCGCGCCCATTTCGGAGAGCGGGCTGTTGTAGATCTCGACCGGCGCTTGGTTCCCGGCGACGTGCTGGAGCGGCGTGTAGGTTATTCCGGACTGCACATCATGCAGCACGGCATGGCGCTGGCTGAAGGTGCCGCGTGCGCTGTCCTGGCCTGAAAGCCGGATGCGATATCCTTCCACCGCCAGGCTCGCGAGCGCCAGCGCTTCGGCAGCGGACCAATCCAACGGCTGTTCGCCGCGTGCCATCTGCCGGCGCTGCTCCATGAAGCGCTCCAGCTTGGGATGCGGATGGAAGTCTTCAGGAACGCAAGTCAGTCCATTGAGCAAGGCGGACAATCGCTTGCGCGAAAGTCCCGTTTCAGGATCGTCGTCTTTGGTCTCCGGCCCGCCGCAAAAGCCATTCCAAATGCCTTCGAGACTGCTCGGCGGCATGGCTTTGCAGGAACCGCGGGCTTGGTCAAGATCTTGGTCCAGCAACTCCTGGCGTTCTTGCGCGATCTGATCGGCCTCCTCACGCGTGACTTCGCCGAGGCGGAGCAAATGTTCCAGGTAATCGTCACGAACCGACTTGCGCTTCTCGATCATCGCGTAGAGCTGAGGCTGGGTGAACGACGGTTCGTCGCCTTCGCTGTGGCCCAGGCGCCGGTAGCAATACATGTCGATGACGACGTCTTGCTTGAAGGCCAGGCGGAAATCCATCGCCAACTGGATGCAGCGGGCCACCGCTTCGGGATCCTCGCCGTTCACGTGCAGGATGGGCGCCGGCAGCATTTTGGCGACGCTCGTCGCGTACATCGTGGAGCGCCCTTCCGACGGCGATGTGGTGAAGCCGATCTGGTTGTTGACGATGACATGCATGGTGCCGCCCACACGGTAGCCCGGCAGGCGGCTCAGGTTCAGGGTTTCCGGCACGATCCCTTCGGCGATGAAAGCGGCGTCGCCGTGAATCAGCAGGCTCATCACCTGCGAGCGGTCTGCGTCGCTGGCGCGGTCCTGTTTGGCGCGGACGCGACCGAGGACGAGGGGATTGACAAACTCCAGATGGCTTGGATTGAAGCACAGCGAGAGGTGAACGAGACCGCCGGAGGCCGTCCTGTAGTCGTTGCTGTAGCCCAGGTGGTATTTCACATCGCCGCCGCCGATGTAAAGATCCGGATCCTTGTCCTCAAACTCGCGGAAGATTTCCCTCGGTCTCTTCCCGATGATATTCGCCAGCACGTTAAGGCGACCGCGGTGGGCCATGCCAAGAACAATTTCCCTTACGCCATGTTGGCAGGCTCGTTCGATGGCGAGGTCCAGCAGCGGGAGGAGGCTCTCGCCGCCTTCGAGCGAAAAGCTCTTTGCCCCGACGAACTTCCTGCGAATGAACTGCTCAAAAACAATGGCGTCGGTGAGGCGGGTGAGAATGCGTAGTTGCTGGTCGCGCGGCAGCGGCTCCCAATAGGTCCGGCCTTCGATGCGTTCCTGTACCCAGTGGCGCATGCGCATATCGTCGATGTGCATGTACTGGATGCCGATGGACCCGCAGTAAATCTCGCGCAGCCGGCTGATGATCTGGCGCAACGTGAGCCGGCCATCGGAGCGCATTGTCTCGCAGACGAAGAGCCTGTCCATGTCGGCATCGCCAAACCCGTAGTATTGCGGATCCAGTTCTGGCACGTAGCGGACGGTCTGGCTGAGCGGATCCACGCGCGCCTGGATGTGGCCGCGCACCCGATAGGCCCGGAGCAAACGGTCCACCCGGTGCTGGAGCACCATCATGGGTCCGATGGCTTCGTCGAACCTATCCTCCGGCAGACTTGTCCCGCGCCCGGGATTAAAGATGCTCCGTCGTCGGAACGACGGCCCAAGCCTGAACAGGTTCGGGGATGGCTGGTGATTGCCAAGCCCTGCGAAATACGCCTGCCACTCTGCGGGCAGCGACGACGGGTTCCGCAGATACTCCGCGTAAAGCTGCTCCGTAAAGTCCAGATTCGATGCTGTAGGCAGATCAAGTTCTTGGTTCATGGTTTGCTTGCGACGTTGATCTTCGTGAAGGCGTGCAATCCTTTCACAAGCCGCGGACCCAGCCATGGCAGTTGGTGGATGGCTATTTCCGATCGGGGTCTAGCTCTTTCGCCTGGATTCGATAGACGCAGCGACGAGCGCCGGCCACCATGTGTTCGAGTCTTTGAACGACGAAGCCCTCTCCCAAAACACCTTGGAACACCTCCAATTCCGCATCGCAGAGTTTAGCGCAGGCATTCGCAGCGGCGGAAATTGGGCAATGGTTTTCGATCAGAAGGAACGAGCCATCCTTCTGAGTCTGAATTTCCGCCATGTATCCCTCCTCGTTGAGAATCGAGACGAGGGCCTTCAGCCGCTTTTGGAGCGAGCCGTCTTCGGGAACCCGCTGGCGATACGATTCGATCTGGCTATGCGCGCACTGGCAGACAACTTGAGCCAGTCCGGGCGGCCCGAAGGTTTTCTCGGTGGCCTGAAGCAGGTTGCGGGTCAGCGCCGCGTGGGTATCTGGAAAGAAGCTGGCTGCGGCCGGGGTCAGGCTCCACATTTTGGCCGGCCGCCCCATCGGCCGTGGCTGTTCTTCGTAAGTGACCATGTGGTCATCCCGCAGCGCATAGAGGTGCTGCCTCACTGCCATGGATGAAATTCCAAGCCGGGAGGCCAACGCGACCGAGTCCGTCGGGCCTTCCTGCTTCACAATCATCAAAATGGCTCGCCGCGTGGGAAGAGCCTTTGATTCGCCGCTCGTAGTCTTCTGCTTCGTCACAATCCGAAATTACAAGAACCTGGCTTTAAAAACCAGAGACGCTACACATTCCCAAAATCAGGCCGGTTGGTAAAGTTAAAACTTTCAAAAGCTTTGTCTTTACAATGTGGCCATCGGATGAAAGATTTCTCTCGGTCCGACAATTCAAGCCGGGTTTCTGACGGTGGAAATGGGCTTGATGAAGTTTCCCAAGTGTTTGATTAAAAACTACATGTGATTATATGAGTACAGCAACAGAGACCATCGAA